>NZ_DATHXO010000062.1:0-7776 GCF_035459645.1 Schnuerera sp. | reverse complement strand
AAACATTAATTAAGAAACATGTGGATAATAAATATGTTGAATTGAAGGTTATTAATAGAAAAAAAACTAGGAAAGTAAAAACTTATACACAACCTTATCCACAAATTGTGTATAACTAAAAAATGTTAACAGAAAAAAGTTATCCACATTCCAAATCAATAATATCAAAAATAATAAATTATATCAACAAATTTATCCACAATATTAAGAACTTGTGAATTATTTAATCTGTGGATATGAATAGTTTAAATTTCTTGACATATAACCTTTCTATAAATATAATCAATATTAGTATTTATGTTTTCCTTAACAAAAATTTTTTATATTTTTATAGATGGTTTCATATTAGAGGGGGTGTAGTAAAATGAAAAGAACTTATCAGCCAAAAAAGAGACAAAGAAGCAAAGAACATGGTTTTAGAAAGAGAATGAAAACTAAGTCAGGAAGACGAGTAATTAGAAATAGAAGGAGAAGAGGCAGAAAAAGATTATCAGCATAAGGCCGCAGTAATAGTGGCCTTTTTGTCTACAAGGAGTATTTTTATGAAAAAAAAGTATAGGTTAAGGAATAATGATGATTTTCAAAAGGTTTATAAAAAAGGAAAAAAATATTGGAATAGAAATTTAATTTTGTTTGTTATGAAAAATGGATTGGATTATTCTAGGGTTGGTTTTACTGTTTCAAAGAAAATAGGAAACAGTGTAATTAGAAATAGAGTGAAAAGAAGATTAAAAGAAATATTTAGAAAAAATTTCAATAATATGAAAGAAGAATATGATATAATAATAATACCTAAGAAAAATGTGATAAATATAGAACATAAGGAATTAGAAAGTGCAATGTTTCATATTTTAAAATTAGCAAATATGTTAAAGATATAGGTGAAAAATAATGGCTAAGGTAGCTATTTTATTAATAAAATTTTATCAAAAATTTATTTCAAAATATATTTTAACGGGGAAAAACTGCAGATTTTATCCAACTTGTTCTCAATATTCTATTGAAGCTTATGAAAAGTATGGCTTTATAAAAGGAACTTATTTAAGTGTATCTAGAATTTTAAAATGCCATCCCTTCAACAAAGGAGGATATGATCCGCTAAAATGATTGGGGGTTAGTAAATGACGTCGTTTTTAGGTAATATATTAGGGAGTTTGCTTAAATTTATATTTGATATGGTTTCTAGTATTGGTACAGAATCAGAGTTTATTTCTTATTATGGTATAGCTATTGTATTGACTACGATTGTTTTTAAATTTATTCTTTTACCTATAAGTTTACACCAAAGTAAATCTACAAAGAAGATGAATGAATTACAACCGAAGATAAAGGAAATTCAAAATAAATATAAAAATGACCCACAGACCCAACAAGCTAAAATGATGGAGATGTATAAGGAACATAATTATAATCCAGCTTCTGGGTGTTTGCCTTTGCTTATTCAATTTCCAATAATAATAGCCTTTTTTAATGTATTGAGAGATCCTGTAAGGTTTGTATTTAAAGATCCGAGTATTTATGAGGCGATTAGTAAAAGTTTTTTATGGATTCCTAATTTGGAACAGCCAGACCCTTATCTATGGGGATTACCTCTTTTAGCTGCATTAACTACTTTTTTACAAAGTAGACTTATGACTAGTAATGTAGAAGCCAATCCTCAAGCTGAATCTACTCAAAAAATAATGAATATATTTCTACCTGCTATGATATTTATGGCTGCAAGATCCTTTGCTGCTGGTATAGGAGTATATTGGGTTATAGGTAATATATTTCAAATAATACAACAATTAATATCTAATAGGTCTTTGGGTAAAATTAAGGAGGAGACGAGATAGAATGAGGTCCGTTGTTAAAGTAGCCAAAACTGTTCGTGAGGCCATCGATATTGGATTAGATGAATTGAGTGTTAGTGAAAGAGATGTTCAGGTAGATGTACTTGAAGAACCAAGTAAAGGTTTATTTGGAATAATAGGTACTAAAGATGCAATAGTTAAAATAACAGTAATTAATGACCCAATAGAAATTACAGAAAATTTTTTAAACAGAATTTTATCTTTTATGAAAATAAAAGGAAATGTACTAGTTAGGAGAGAAGACAGTTGTTTGAAAGTAGAAATTATAAATATTGATTCTTCTGATATGGGTATTGTAATTGGAAAAAGGGGAAATACTTTAGATGCGATACAATATTTATTGAGTTTATCGGTAAATAAAAATAGAGATGATTATATTAAAGTGATAGTAGATATTAAAGGATATAGAAAGAAAAGAGAAGAAACTTTAATTAGATTGGCTAATAGGATGGCTGAAAAGTCAAAATATAGTAAAAGGCCAGTAAAATTAGAACCTATGAATCCTTATGAAAGAAGAATTATTCATTCTGCTTTACAGAATGTTAATGGTATAGCTACTTATAGCGAAGGAGAAGACCCATATAGAAGAGTAGTTATTCAAGCAAAATAAACCTTTGAGAAACCCAGTGCTATACTGGGTTTCTGTTATCATATTTGTTTTTTATAGAAAGGTACGGTGAAAATTATGAGTGATACAATAGCGGCTATTTCTACTGCTATTGGAGAAGCTGGAATTGGAATAGTTAGGATGAGTGGGAAAGCATCCATAAATATAGCAAATAAATTGTTTAAAGGAAAAAAAATTGAAAAATTAACAAATGGAGAAAATAGGAAATTAATTTATGGCCACATTATTGATTTAGAAAACAATGAGATTATTGATGAGGTTCTGATTGCATATATGAAAGCACCATATACTTATACTAGAGAAGATATGGTAGAAATATATTGTCATGGCGGTATTATATCTGTAAAGAAGATACTAGAACTTGTTTTGAAAAATGGTTCTAGATTAGCTGAACCTGGAGAATTTACTAAAAGAGCTTTTTTAAATGGTAGATTGGATTTAGCTCAATCAGAAGCTGTAATAGATATGATAAGAGCTAAGACGGATAAATCTTTTCAAGTTTCATTAGATCAACTAGAAGGTAGTTTATCAGATAAAGTCAGAAAAATTAGAGAGATATTGTTGGAAATGATTGCTCATATAGAAGCCTCTATTGATTTTCCTGATGATGATGTGGAAGATGTAGCTTATGAAGAATTAGAAAAGAAAGCTAAGTTAGTAGAAAATGAAATTAATAAATTGTTGAAAACTTCAGATAGAGGAAAAATTCTTAGAGACGGTTTAAATACAGTAATACTTGGAAAACCTAATGTTGGAAAATCATCTTTATTGAATGCTATATTAAGAGAAAATAGAGCTATTGTAACTAATATACCAGGAACAACTAGAGATATTATCGAAGAATATGTAAATATAGATGGAATACCTTTAAAAATTGTAGATACCGCTGGGATTAGAACTACTGAAGATTTGGTTGAAAAAATAGGCGTAGATAAGGCTAGAGAAATGGTTGATAAAGCAGATTTAATAATAGCTGTTTTTGATGCCTCAGATGATATTACTGAGGAAGATTATCAAATTATAGATATAATAAAAAAGAAAAGATCTATAGTTTTGTTAAATAAATCGGACCTTCCTAGTGAATATGATGAAAATTATCTAAAGAAACTATTACCCGATAAAGAAATTATTGTTACTTCTATTATTAAAGGATTAGGTATAGACAGATTAGAACAGGTTATAAAAGATATGTTTTATAAAGGTAATATAGACGTTGAAAGTGACGTAATAATTACAAATGTAAGACATAAAAATCAGCTTTTAAAAGCAAAGAAAAACATAGAAGAAGGATTAGAAAGTATTATTTCAAACATTCCTTTAGATTGTATAGAAGTAGATATTAAAAGTTGTTGGGAAAATTTAGGGGAAATCTCTGGTGATACAATAGGAGAGGATATTTTAGATAAAATATTCTCAGAATTTTGTATAGGTAAATAGTTTTATAAAGAGGTGTAGAAAATGAAAGAAATAAAGAAATTTAATGCAGGAGAATTTGATGTAATAGTAGTTGGAGCTGGCCATGCTGGCTGTGAAGCAGCATTGGCTACCAGTAGAATGGGTATGAAAACCTTAATGCTTACTATGAGTCTTGATTCTATTGGAGATATGCCATGTAATCCAAATATTGGAGGTACTGGAAAGGGACATTTGGTTAGGGAAATAGATGCATTAGGTGGAGAAATGGCTATAAATATAGATAAGTCTTTTATTCAAAGTAGAATGCTAAACACATCTAAAGGTCCAGCAGTCCATTCATTACGAGTTCAAGCAGATAAAAAGAAATATCATAGAGAGATGAAAAAAGTATTAGAAAAAGAATCTAATCTTATTTTACGTGAAGGAGAAGTTATTGAGGTTGTTGTAGAAGATAGCGTAACTAAAGGAGTTGTTACAAGAACAGGGGCTACCTATAATGGCAAAATAGTAATATTAGCTACTGGAACATATTTAAAAGGAAGAATATTCATTGGTGAAATCAATTATTCCAGTGGTCCTGGTAGTTTTTCTCCTTCGAATATGCTTTCAGATTCATTGCTAGAATTAAATATTGGATTAAGAAGGTTTAAGACTGGTACACCAGCCAGAGTTCATGGTGATACTTTAGATTATTCTCAAATGGAAATTCAACCTGGAGATAAGGAAATTATACCTTTTTCTTTTTTAAATATGGATAAAAACTTTGATATAGATCAGGTTCCGTGTTATTTAACTTATACTACACCTTTAACTCATGAAATAATAAAAAACAACTTATCTCGTTCGCCAATGTATTCAGGTGATATAGAAGGTGTTGGTCCAAGATATTGTCCATCTATAGAAGATAAGGTAGTAAGATTTAGCGATAAAGAAAAACATCAAGTATTTATTGAACCAGAAGGATTGGAAACCAAGGAAATGTATGTACAAGGAGTAAGTTCTACTTTACCTGAAGAAGTACAGTTGGAGATGTATAAAACTATTACAGGCTTAGAAAATGTACAATTTATGAGATCTGCATATGGTATAGAATATGATTGTATAGATCCTACTGTATTAAAAAGAACTCTAGAACATAAAGAAATAAACAACTTATTTTTTGCAGGTCAAATCAATGGTTCATCAGGATACGAAGAAGCAGCAGCCCAAGGATTAATAGCTGGGATCAATGCAGTAATGAATATTAAAGGTGAAGAACCTTTTATACTTGATAGATCCGAAGCTTATATAGGAGTATTAATAGATGATTTAGTAACCAAAGGCACCAATGAACCCTATAGAATGATGACATCAAGAGCAGAATACAGATTAACATTAAGGCAGGATAATGCTGATTTAAGATTAACAGAAAAAGGATATAAGGTAGGATTGGTTACTGAAGAAAGATACAAAAAAACCATTATAAAAAAGGAATTAATTGAATCAGAACTTAATAGATTAAAAAAGGTAGTAGTTACGCCTACTGTTAAAACAAATGATTTTTTAAAAAAATTAGGTAGTGCACCATTAAAGACGGCTTTTAGTTTATATGATTTAATTAAAAGACCAGAACTTAGCTATGAATCTTTAATCGAGTTCGACCCAGATAGAGAGGAACTACCAAGAGAAATTAGGCTACAAGTGGAGACTCAAATTAAATATGAAGGATATATCAAGAAACAAATGGGACAAATTGAACAATTTAAGAGATTGGAAAATAAAAAATTATCTGAGACTCAAGATTATAATGAGATAAAAGGTTTAAGCAATGAAGCAAAACAAAAATTAAATCAAATTAAACCAGATTCAGTAGGCCAAGCGTCTAGAATTTCAGGAGTTTCTCCTGCAGATATTAATGTATTATTAATATATTTAGAGCAAAAAAGAAGAGGAACGAAGGGGGATAGAAATGACTAATATAAATACATTAATCGAAGGTGGCAAGACTTTAGGCATAGAATTAAAAGAAGAAGAAATAAACAATTTTATTTTATATAAACAATTATTAAAGGAATGGAATAAAAAAATAAATATTACATCAATAACTGATAATGAAGAAATAGATATCAAACATTTTATAGATAGTATAACCCCTTTGACTACAAATTTAATAGGAAAGAATATAAAAATGATAGACATCGGAACTGGAGGGGGATTCCCAGGAGTACCCTTAAAAATAATGAATAAAGAAATGGATGTAGTCTTATTAGATAGTCTAAAAAAAAGGATTACATTTTTAAACGATATAATTGAGAAATTAAATTTAGAAAATATAACAACTATACATGGTCGTGCAGAGGAACTAGGTAGAGATAAAAATTATAGAGAAAAATATGATATTGCAATTTCAAGAGCAGTAGCTTCTTTAAATACCCTTAATGAATACTGTTTACCTTTTGTAAAAACTGGAGGATATTTTATTTCAATGAAAGGACCCGATGTTGATGAAGAATTAAAGGAAGCAGAAAAGTCTATTAAAATATTGGGAGGCAAACTTAAAGATGTAAAAGTTATTGATTTACCTTTAAGTGATATAACTCATAGTTTGATAATAATCGAAAAAATAAAGGAAACTCCGACAAAATATCCTAGAGGAGGAGGCAAACCTAAGAAAAAACCCTTATAATTAGAAAGAAAATGACGAAGGAAAGTTTGGGAAATTAGAAGGAAATAATTACAATTTATAGAATATAAGAAATATAGGAAAATAAGTTTATTTGGGAGAGGGGAATTCAATGAAAAGTATACAACCGGAAGTGAAGTATATTCCTATTGGGTCCATTAAACCTAATCCATATCAACCTAGAAAAGATTTCAATAAAAAATCGCTAGAAGAGTTAAGTCAATCCATTAAAGCCTTTGGATTAATTCAACCAATTAGTGTTAGAAAACTTCAAAATGAAAACTATGAACTTATTGCTGGAGAAAGAAGGCTTAGGGCATCAGAATTAGCAAGACTTGAAAGAATACCTGCAATTATTGTGGAATATAGAGATAAAGATTCTGCTATGTTAGCTTTAATTGAAAACCTTCAAAGAGAGGATTTGAATTTTGTTGAGGAAGCAGAGGGCTATCATAATTTAATCGACGATCATGGATTTACACAACAAGAATTGGCAGAAAAGATAGGGAAAAGCCAATCCACCATTGCTAATAAACTCAGAATTTTAAAACTTTCAGAAGATATTAAAAAGGATTTAATTGAATTTAACTTAACTGAACGACATGGACGAGCTTTATTAAAATTACCAGATGATGATTTAAGAAGAGAAGTATTAAATAAGGTTATAAAAAACGAGTTAAACGTTAGTAAAACAGAAGAGCTGGTAAAGGATATACTAGATGATTTGACTAATGAAGAAGTCATAGAACAAAAGCAAAATATTAAAGGAATGATTAGCACAAGGATTTATCTTAATACTATTAAAAAGGCATATAAAGCCATTAAAGAGAGTGGAATTGCAGCTAAATATTTAGAAAAAGATAAAGGTGAATATGTAGAGATATCTATTCAGATACCTAAAAAATGATTAAAAATCAAAATGTTTCACGTGAAACATTTTGATTTTTTAATTTGAATTTAATGTTGTGAACATTTCGTAGGGGCGGACCTGTGTGTTGGCCATATTTGTGGCATTATATTCGGGCAGACACATGGGTCTGCCCCTACGATTGGTGTATGTGATATATGATATTATTTTATTTCATATGTTTATTGTGTGTACATTTCGTAGGGGCGGACCCGTGTGTCCGCCTTATTTGTGACATTATTAATCGGGTAGACACATAGGTCTGCTCCTACGGTTGGTGTCAAAATTTATTTGTTGAGGAATACTGTGA
>NZ_DATHXO010000061.1:0-1834 GCF_035459645.1 Schnuerera sp. | reverse complement strand
TACAACGGCAGGATCCCGGTCTGCGGTGGATGATGCTTGCGCAGCCGCTCGGCGGCTTCCTAGCCCCATTGGGTTCTTCTAATTTTATATTTCCACTCACAACAGAATAGCTCAAATTAATAGTTTCGTTTATTGCATATGAAAATTGCATATATGGATGTAAAAACCAAATTTTTAAATTCGTATCATCAGTTTTTTTAAAATCGTTATTATTTTCATTTAAATAATCTTCAGCAACCGCACTATCTATAGGGAAAGACGCCATATTTCTCATTAAATTATCCCTAAAATCAATAGCTATATCACTATTTAGTTTTGCATTAGCTCTAACGGGATATATAATTGGTTTAGCATTTTGTGCTAATGTTTTTTCTTTTAATTCACTAATTAATGCCTTATCTAATGATTTATGTTCTATTGTAGTGAACGCCTCGTATTCTACTCCTCTTTCCTCATCTTTTGTTATGGTTGCTAATCTTTCGAAAACTGTTATACCAGCTTGTTGTAAGTCAAGAACTATATAATCAGCTTCGAAATCTTTATATATTTGCTTTATTCTAAGAGATTGTTTGCCTGTATGTTCACCTTGATGACTTTCCATATAAACATATTCTCTAATATAGCCTTTTTTAGTTGGTAATCCTCTAATACAAGTAATAATAGTATTGTCGTTTGCCTTTCCTTTTCTAGTAGCTATATCTACAGATACAACTCTAATTTCCCCTTCTTTTCTCTTAATTGCAAAAGGGTTTTTATTTTTATTAATAATATCTTTCCTTAATGGATAAAAAACATTTTTTATATCTCTATTATTCGCAAACATTTCTAGTTTGAAAAACGCATCACTATTTTCACCAAATGGAATATTTTCATATTCTTGTTGGAAGGAAACCATATCCATTTTTTGTTTATCTTTCATTATGACTTTCTTGGTTTTTATACCATGTTTTAACGATACAGGATAGTCAAAATATATAACTCCAGCCTTTTCGCCTTTTAACATTAGTTTTATATTTTCTTCCATCTCATCATACCACCAAAGATTTTTGTAATATGCTGAGGTTATTAATATTTCTTTTGGTTCTTCAATTAAATGTGCATATTTAGAATTTTTTAAATAAGGTGCTTGTCTTGCAATTGCAAAAGGTCTAACGATAGAGTCATATTTTTCTTTCTCCATAATTCTAAATTCTTCACCGATTGTGAAGTTTGACCTTTCCCCTCTTCCCCCATCATCACATATTACGGCAACAATTTTAGAGGAGTTATATAATTTACAATATCTATCATTTTGAGAGTTCTTAAAATCACTAATTTCCCTTGCTACATTAGGATGATCTTTCATAAGACCTTCTATTTTACCAAATATTATACCTGCTTGTTTTTTTGTTTTTGCGACTACCACTATTTCACTGTTCGGATAAAGCACAGCTCGTGCTAATGCCAATACTGCAATTAACCATGATTTGGCTGTTGCCCTTGAAGCAATAGCTACAAAAGTGTCACAAGTTGACATAAAATATATCCAAATTACTTGATATAAATGCAGCTTTATTTGAAAATAATGTTCAATAAATCTATGAATATTTCTTCTATAAAACGTTATCCAATCAATTAAATTGTCTTCCCATTCTTCACTTGTGTTTTTTTTCACCATTTGTTTAGGCTGTATAGATGAATTTTTTGACCTTGCTCTTCTGTAAAAATCTCCTTGGTAATTTTTAATATTACTCATTTTTATCTTCCTCTAACGATAAATCCTCGTCACCTATAATAAAGTTTTTAGCCCCTGTAAAGAAGTTTTTAATAGGTCTAACTATATAATTTTTTATAT
>NZ_DATHXO010000060.1:0-2776 GCF_035459645.1 Schnuerera sp. | reverse complement strand
TATATCTGTAGATCCATCTCCTATAAATATAATCTTATCATACTTCTTTTTATATTCCTTTGCAATTTCCACCTTAAAATCAATATAATCGTCCTTGACAATTAAATCGGGATAATGTATTTCATCATAATGTTCTACTTTCATTGAATCACCATTAAATATCAATTTATTTGCATAAATAGGTATATCCTTAAATCCATGTTTGGCTAAAAATGGTTTAATACCCGTTTCAAAACCACCACTAACAATTGCAAAGGGAATTTGATTTTTTATCAAATTTTTATAGAAAAGTTCAAATCCTTCTTGTAACTTGATCTCATTTAATATAAAGTCTAGATAATCTGGTTTCGATAATTTAACACTGCTAAATTTTATATTGGCTAAAGTTTTCAGATCTATTTCTCCATTATAATATCTTTCTCTTAATTTTTGTATAAATTCTTTATCACCAATTTTATTAAATAGTTTAATATTAGTATCTTCTGTAGTTATAGTACCATCAAAATCACATAGAACTGCTACACTTTTGTAGTTATTTAAAGTTTTCATCTTTACCTCCTAGTTTATTAAATGTCAAAGTTCAATTATTATCTCATCCATTATCAACTGGTATTATACCAACTAGCCCTAAAAAAAGCAAAGGAACTCTATTAGAGTTCCTTTGCTTTTTTTAGGAAAAACTATTCTAAATTTGTATTATATCTGTTTCATATTCATAGGAAAGAAAGTTAACCATTTATAGCCCAGCCTAAATATAATCTTTTCAAAGTTCCTATAGTTGGATTGCCAGTTTCCTCATCCCAACCTGCTATTTGATAATATAATTCTTTAGACTTTTTATACTTTTCTTTATCTAAAGCTACTCCCTTAGAAGGCCCATCTTTGAAAGGTTCAAACAATCTTTCAGGTAAAGAATCATCTTCTTTTGTAAAACCTTCTCTAGCATTAAAATATCTCATCATATTTATCTTTCTTTCACCTATCTCCATTAGTTCATAAAGGGAGGTCTCCCAATCTATACCATATTTAGCTAATAAAACTAAATCCTTTGGTCCATACAAACTTGAAACTCCCCATAAAAATTGACATAAAGACAATGTATCTATGGTGGATTCAAAGCATTGGGTATTAAAGGCAAATCGAGTCTTTTCATCGTCTAATTCAAAATTATCATCATAGCCTTTGTATATACCTAGCATTGCTAAATTCTTCCTTGCCTCACTTTCTGGTGGCAACGTCAATACTGGATCATGTTCTGAAGATTGGTGGTCAGCTCCAAAGGGATTTACTGCATATATTAATCCTAAAGATGGTTTATATTGAGGCATATGAGCCGGTAATTCTTGTTTTTTTGCTGTCATACTATACTTTTCAGCACCTTTTCCTAGTTCCTTTGCCGCTCTATAACTTCCTTCTGCTAATAAGTTCCCTATGCCTTCCCTTTTTCCAATCTTTTCTATTAATTTTATCAATGATTCATCATTACCAAATGTCAGTTCTAATCCATCTGTATCTTCCTTGGTCAATATTCCTTCTTCAAAACATTCCATAGCAAAAGATATAGTAGCGCCACAAGATATAGTATCTAAACCATACATATTACATAATTGATTGGCTAAAGCTACCGTTTCTAAATTAGTAATACCACAGTAAGAACCTAAAGCAGCAGCTGTTTCATATTCTGGTCCCCCATAAATAGGGTCTACTTTTCCTTCTATCTCCACTACCCTTTTACATCTTACAGGACAAGCATAGCATGTATCTCTTTTCTTTAGTATAGTTTCTGTCATAGTAGTTCCTGTTATATTTTCTGCACCTTCAGGGAAATATCCAGATATCCAATTTCTAGTAGCTAAAAATCCATTTTTATGATGACTAATAAGTCCTCTATCTGTACCGTGTTCTCCTAATTGTTGTAACCCATGGCTATTGTTAAATCTATCTACACCTTCTCTAGCTAATTTTTTAAAGTTCTCTTCATCTGCTGCTTTAAGACCTAGTTTTTTCTTTACAACTATGGCTTTCAAATTTTTAGAACCCATTACTGCTCCTGTACCATTTCTACCATTGGCCCTATTACACATGTTTATAACATTTGCAAACTTTACTAAATTTTCTCCTCCAGGTCCAATTTGTGCTATATCTACGTTTTTTTCTCCTAAATCTTCTCTTATTAATTCTTCTGCATCGCCAGTAACTTTGCCCCATATCTTTGAAGCATCTCTTAATTCTACCTTATCTCCGCTCCGAACCAGTTCGGAATCGGTCCCGTTCCGGTCCCCTGCACCGTAAAACCTTCGCTAATCTACAGAAAAGGGCTTGCGGCGGCGCCGCAGGTATCGCATAATCGTAGGTGATTGTACGGAACGCTGGGCCATCCGCCCGCACACACAGCCCGCAACACACGCGAGGAGAAATCGCTTGAAGAGTCGCGGAGAACGCAGCATCGAAGCCCTGACCTGGGCATCCGTGGTCATGTGGCTAGGCTTCGCGCTGATCATGCATCTGCTGGAATATGCGTGGCTGGTGCTGATGGTGCTGGGCATCATCCTACTCAGCTCGGCGATCTATCAGCGCAGCCGGGGATGGCACACTTCGTTGATGATCTGGATCGGCGGCGTGTGGATGGCGATCTTCAGCGTCATCGAGGTCACCAACGAGATCGTCGCCGCGCTGAGCACCGACGGCGAAGGCTTGCAGATCGATATGTGGGTCTACCTCGGGATCGCGCTAATCTCGATGGGGCTGGCGGTCGTGTTGCGACATATCCAGCCAT
>NZ_DATHXO010000059.1:0-12512 GCF_035459645.1 Schnuerera sp. | reverse complement strand
AAAAGATGTAATGAAAGAGGAAAATATTGAGAAAAAAGAAATTATCAAGGAGGAAGATAATATGATTAAGGTTGGAAAACCAGCACCAGATTTTACTATACCAGCATTTCATGAAGGTAAATTTGTTAATTTAAGTCTTTCTGAATTTAAAGGAAAATGGGTGTTACTATGTTTCTATCCAGGAGATTTTACTTTTGTCTGAGCTACTGAGGTATCAGCAGTTGCTGATAAATATAAGGAATTACAAGAATTAGATGTAGAAGTAATATCCATTAGTGTAGACAGCGTATTTGTTCACAAGATGTGGAATGAACATGAATTATCCAAGATGATAGATGGAGATATTCCATTCCCAATGGGTTCCGACCAAGATGGAACAGTAGGGAAAAAATATGGTATCTATGACGAAGATAGTGGAGTAGAAACAAGAGGAAGATTTATAATAGATCCAGATGGAATAGTTCAAGGTTTTGAAGTACTTACTCCTTCAGTAGGAAGAAATATTGGTGAGACTATAAGACAAATCAAAGCATTCCAATTAGTAAGAGAATCAGAAGGAACTGAAGTCACTCCAGCAGGTTGGAAACCAGGCAAGAAAACATTAAAACCTAACCCTGGACTAGTCGGTAAAGTATGGGAAGAGTGGAGTGTAGATGAGGTAGATAAATAAATAATGATATAAAAAAAGAATCCAAGTGTACACTTGGATTCTTTTTTTCAATTGACAAAAGATAAATAAAATTGTACAATTTAATTGGCATATGCCAATAACTCTAAAATGGAGGAGATAAAATGAAAATTGCAATGTCAGCAAGTGGCAAGGATTTAGATAGTAATTTGGATTTAAGATTTGGAAGATGTCCTTACTTTATTATTTATGACTTAGATACGGAACAGTTTACAGCTATGGGAAATAAAGGAGAAGGTGCAGGAGGAGGTGCAGGAATAGCAGCAGCTCAACAATTGATTGATGAAAAAGTTGAAGCTGTCATAAGTAATAATATTGGACCCAATGCCTTTGACCTTTTGGCAAGTTCTGATATTAAGATGTATAAGGGGAAAAATATACCATGTAAATTATTAGTAGAAATGTTTGAAGAAGAAAAGCTTGACGAAATCAAAGAATCTGGTCCTTCCCGAAAGGGCGGATTTTAAATGAATATTGTAATCCTAAGTGGGAAAGGCGGGACAGGTAAGACCACAATTTCTACTAATTTAGCTCTGCTAATGAAAGCAAACTATATAGACTGTGATGTGGAAGAACCTAATGGTTTTATATTTTTAAAACCAGAAGAAATTGAAGTTGAAAATGTCCAAATAGAGGTTCCAGAAATAAACAGTGAAAAATGTACTCTTTGTGGAGCCTGTGTAGAGGCTTGTCAATTTAATGCATTGGCTAAAGGAAAGGATCAAATTATACTATTTGATAAGTTATGCCATAGCTGTGGAGCCTGTGGACTAGCTTGTCCTACTGGGGCTATTGAATATAAGAAAAGAACAACTGGTGTAATAGAAAAAGGTAAAAAAAATGATATGATTCTAAAAAGAGGTATATTAAATATTGGGGAACCAATGGCTGTACCTATTTTAAAAGAATTATTATCAAACGTACCAGAAAAAGGGATAAATATATTAGATAGTCCTCCAGGAACTTCTTGTAATGTGGTAAATACACTGCATTATGCTGATAGAGCTATTTTAGTAACAGAACCAACAGCTTTTGGGTTACATGATTTAAAGATGGCCGTAGAATTAGTAAAAACCTTTAAAATTCCTTTTGGTTTAATTATAAATAAATATGATGAAAAAAATCAATATCTAAACAAATATATTGAAGATGAGAACATTAACTTATTAGGAAATATTCCATATAAAAGGGAAATAGCAGAGAGTTACTCAAAAGGAGAAACCCTACTAGACAATGAAGAATATAGAAAAGCTTTTCTCCATATTAAAGATAAAATAGAGGAGGATCTAATATGAAATTAGGCATAATTAGCGGCAAAGGAGGTACGGGGAAAACCACTATAGCTATCTCTATTGCAGAATTAGAAAAAGGTTCTATTAGTATAGATGCTGATGTAGACGCTTCTAATATGTTTTTATACTATGATGGAGAAGATGTAGATAGTGAATACTTTTCTGGGACCAGTATAGCTAAAGTAGATCCTGATATTTGTATCCAATGTGGCCAGTGTAATCAGGTATGTAAATTTGATGCTATTGATATGGGGAAAGTAAATCCTTTAAAATGTGAAGGTTGTGGTGCTTGTAAGATAATTTGTCCAGTAGATGCTATAAGTTTAGTGGAAGAAAAGACTGCGGATATATATGAAACAAAAACTCCTATAGGAAGAATATTTAGAGCGGATATGGAGATAGGAGGAGATGGTTCAGGTTTACTTGTATCTCGTCTTAGAAAAAAAGCGGAAAAATATGAACCGGAATCGGGAATAACCATATTAGATGGTTCTCCTGGAGTAGGTTGTGCAGTCATAGCTTCTATAACTAATAATGACAAGGTACTTATTGTAACAGAACCTACTAAATCAGGGAAAGAAGATTTTATTAGAGTCCATCAATTAACAGAACATTTTGGAATAGATTCTCTAGTATGTATAAATAAATATGATATTAATGAAGATATGACTTTAGAAATTGAGAATTATTGTAAAGATAAAGGAATACCTTTAGTAGGTAAAATCCCCTTTGATGAAAAAATTGTAGAATCAATAAATGATTTAAAACCAATAATACATTATGAAGATAGTAAAGCTAATTTTGCTATAAGAGATATGTGGAAGACCATAAAAGAAAACTATATAAATATTTAGGAGGGATTTTGATGAAAATAGCTATTGCTTCTGACGGGAATAAGGTAAGTGCACATTTTGGACATTGTGAAGGATTTTCTATGTATGAAGTAGAAAAGAATAAAGTATTAAACAATGAATTTGTACCAAATCCAGGTCATAGACCAGGATTTCTTCCTATGTTTTTAAAGGATAATAAAGTTGATTTAATAATATCTGGTGGCATGGGAGGATCGGCTCAGGAATTGTTTGTGAACAACGGAATTGATGTGATTGTAGGTGCAGAAGGCTCTTGTGAAGATGTAATAAATGCTTATATAAAAGGAGAGTTAAAATCTACAGATGCATTTTGTGAAGAACATAACCATTAAAAGCCAATACAATATTGGCTTTTTTAAAAAATAGTTATTGACATATACCCAAAAAGGTGTATAATATAATTAAATGAACATATACCCAAAAACATTAAGGAGGAATTTTTATGCCTAGAAGAAATGGTATGGGTCCTATGGGAATGGGACCAATGACAGGATGGGGAAGAGGATATTGTAGACCTAGAAGATATGGATTTGGAAGAATGAATTATGGCTATGGTTATGGTAGAGGATTAGGAAGATTTGGTGCATGGGAGGATTATGCTGTTAGTCCAGATGAAGAAAAAGCCATATTAGAAAATGAAAAAACATTTTTGAAATCTAGATTAGAAGAAATAGAAGAAATACTAGAAAATTTTGATGAATAATAAAAGGATGAGGCAACTCATCCTTTTATTATGGTAGAATATATATATAGAAAGGAGATGGAAAAATGGCTAGACCAAGAAAAAGAAGAAGAGTTTGTGGATTACCTAATCATAGAGTGTTTGGACCAATGAATAATAACTCCAATGGAGAATCTATAATATTGTCAGTAGAAGAATACGAAGTTATCCGTCTTATAGACTTAGAAGGATTAGAGCAAGAAGAATGTGCTGAAAGAATGGATGTAGCTCGTTCTACAATTCAAAGAATGTATTCGGAAGCAAAACGAAAAGTTGCTGATAGCATAGTAAATGGTAAAACCCTAAGGATAGAAGGGGGAGACTATATATTATGTGAATTAGATAGAGATAAATGTGTTCCTTGTAATAGAGGTGGACATAGGCATAGGAGAGGTAGAGGGCAAAATATTTAATTGACACAATACCCCTATATAGTATAATAATATAAAAGATAGTTTGAGGGGGATGAATATGAATATTGTTATTGATTCTAAAGCTAAAGAATATATAAAGAAAAAATCTAAGGATAATGCTATAACAATTGATCTTTTTGAAGCTAGTAATTGTTGAGTACCATTAGAAGAACCGTCGGTGGAGATGGGAAAGCCAAAAGATGAATCCTTATACGATTTATGTGATATAGAAGATATTAAAGTATATTGTGTATCTGGATTAAAAAATAGAAGTAATCAAATTAGAATAAAACTAGTTAGGTTTTTATGGATTAAATATTTGTATGTAGAAGGATTTAAAGGATAGAAAATATTATAGATATAAGGACAATATATGGTAAAATATGTTATAATACTTGTATTAATAAAAATTGGAGGTTTAATATGAAGAATAAAATATGGATTGTCCTTTTACTAATAATACTAATTCCTTTAAATGTCTATGGTGAGTTTTTAGAGCCGGTAGATACATATATGGAAAGAGCTCTTATTTTAGAAGCGGAAGAAGGAGAAATAGTAGAAGAGATAGAAGGAATGCTGTCTCAAGTCCAATATGTAAAACTGAAAATTATTAGTGGGAAATACAAAGATCAAATATTTGATGTGGAAAATCATCTATCTAACAACTTAGCATATGATATTTTAGTAAAAGAAGGAGATAAGGTAGTTGTAGGTATTGAAGAATATAGCGATGATACATTAGAAGTATATATATCTGATTATGCTCGTCAAAGCCATATATTCTATTTACTAGGGGTATTTATACTGTTGATCGTTTTTATTGGTAGAAAAAAGGGCGTAAAAGCTGTTCTTACTTTAGCTTTTACTATATTTATGATTATGAAAGTGTTATTGCCTTTAATGTTAAAAGGGATAAATCCAATCCCTATATCCGTTTTAGTATCTATAATAGTCACTATAATTACAATATTTATAATTGGTGGAGTCAATAATAAGAGTATTTCAGCTATAATAGGAACAAGTAGTGGAGTAATTATTGCAGGATTTATAGCTTATTTTGTTGGGAGCAATGTAAGACTTACAGGGCTTAGCGCAGAAGAAGCTACGATGCTTATGTACATACCTCAAGGAGTAAATTTTGATTTTAGAAGTTTGTTATTTTCTGGAATAATATTAGGTGCTTTAGGAGCTATTATGGATGTAGGAATGTCCATAGCCTCTTCTATAGAGGAAATCCACAATGCAAATACAAGTCTTACAAAAAAAGAACTATTCAATTCTGGTATGAATGTAGGAAAAGATATAATGGGAACCATGACTAACACATTGATATTAGCATATACTGGAAGCTCCATACCATTATTACTTTTATTTATGGCTTATGAAACCTCAATGATTAAAATAATAAATTTAGATATAATTGCAACAGAAATAGTTCGTTCCTTGTCTGGAAGTATTGGATTAGTACTTACAATTCCATTAACAGCTTTTATTTCCACTATTTTGATAAAAAAGAAATCTTAAATATAAAACCAAGCTTAGTTATTAACTAAGCTTGGTTTTTTGGTAGTTCTCGTTCTACCAATTGTATCGAGGATTGATTTATGTGGGAAATATTCTTTGAAAATTTTGTAATAATATAGTTCTTCTTTGCTTCTTAATATGAAGCCATCTTCTAAATATTTTTGATGCTCAAATTCTTCGTCAGAGATCATTTGTTCAGCAAATTCTTTTAAGATATCTGATGAACCTGTACCTTTGAAAAATTTTGATTTTCTACGCCAAACTATTTTTTCAGGAAGATCTTCTTCAAAGGCTTTACGTAGTATCCATTTTTCTATTTTTTTCCCATCTTTTTCATAGACCTTCCAGTCAACAGGCAGGCTATAAGCAAATTCTGCAACTTTCTTATCCATTATAGGTATATTTACATCTAATGAATGTGCCACAGTCATTCTGTCAATCCTTTGGAAACCATTATTATGAGCATTAAAAGTCAATTTTAAAAGCTCACTTTCGATTTCTTCATCATTAAAATTTTTTAAATAATGGTATCCACCAAAAAGTTCATCTCCGCCTTCGCCTGAGAAAACTAAATCTACTCCATTTTCTTTAGCCATTTTTGAAACTAAATAATTAGCTATAGAACTTCTCACCAAAAACATATCAAAGGATTCTAGATAATATATAACTTCTGGTAGTATTTTTAACATTTCCTCTGGTTCATATATATATTCGTTATGGTTCGTACCTAGATGTTTTGCAACTATCCTTGCATTCGGTATATCTTCACTTGTACTCATTCCAACGGCAAAAGTATCTATATTGTCAGTTATTTCAGAAGCTGCAGATACTATAACACTACTATCAATACCTCCACTTAGATATAGTCCTACTTTTTTATTGTCTTCATATGCTTTTTCTACTGCATTTACTAATAACTCTTTTACTTTTGGAATAGCTCTATCCACTGGCATATCATCATTAGTACCTAAAGTTGGTTCTTCATAATATTTTATGAAGCCTTTGTCGGAATGATAATAATAACCAGGAGGAAAGATTCTTATATCTTCAGTCATATCCTTTAAGGCCTTTATTTCTGATGCCAAGTAGATTATATTTCCTTCTTCCTCTGTATAGTATAATGGCTTTAATCCTACAGGATCTCTAGCTGCCATAACTTTATTTCCATCTGTTAATATAAATGCAAAACTTCCTTCTAGTTTCTGAATAAATTCTTTCCCGTAATTTAAATATCCATTAATTATTTTGTTTCCTATCGTATCATTGTCTAAATCTTCATTAAAGATATCACCATCAACCACTGCAACCATATTATCTTTATTTCCTATTTTTTCTCCTGTAAAACATGTCTGACCTAAAGCAGTTTCCCCAATGGAAATTATGCTGGTGTCGTCAGGGCCTCTATGTTTGATTTTTTCTAAGATTTTTTTTACCAATTCTTTACTATTATTCCTATGGCAAACTCCAGCTATGCCACTCATATTTTAAATATCACCTCTATATATATTTCATTAATAACTAAAGGGATTTTATGGAAGAATAATTATTCCAATAAATCCCTTTTTAAAATTCTACCACATTGCTATAGGTATGTCAAAAATGAAAAAAAAGAACATCATTTTTAAAAATATAAAAAAGGGAAGTTTCTTGTGATAAACTTAAGGAAAGAAAAAGATTCATAAATCAAATAATACTATGGAGGGAAATAATATGAAACCAAAAGTGGCATTTATATGTGTTCATAATTCATGTAGGTCTCAGATGGCAGAGGCATTGAGCAAATTATTTGTTTCAGATGTTTTTGATTCCTACTCTGCTGGAACAGAAACAAAACCTGAAATCAATCAAGATGCAGTAAGGATAATAGAGGATTTATATGGAGTTAATATGAACAAAACTCAGTATTCTAAGCTATTAACGGATATACCAGAAGTTGATATAGCCATAAAAATGGGCTGTAATGTTGTTTGTCCATATTTACCTTCTAAACATGAAGAAGATTGGGGATTAGAAGATCCTACCGGAAAAGATGATGAAGAGTTTATTAAAACTGCTAAGATTATTGAAGAAAAAATAAAGGATTTAGCTGAAAGAATTAAAAATAGGGAAATAGAATTATAGATTTTATAGATGGTTAAACTATTGACAGAATAGAAAAAAAGAGTTATTATACCCATATACCCATATGGGCATATAGATATAATAAATTTAATAGTTTTTAAGGAGGAATTTATATGGCAAAAGAAAGTAAACTATATTTACTTACAGGTTTTTTAGGTGCAGGAAAGACTACTTTTTTAACTAATGTTTTAGAGGATTTAACAGATAAAAAAGTGGCAGTAATAATGAATGAATTTGGAAAAGTTGGTATAGATGGAGATATAATTCAAAAGGATGGCATGGAGCTTGTAGAGCTTAATAGGGGGTCAATATTTTGCTCTTGCTTAGAGCTTTCCTTTGTATCTGCATTAGTGGAAATGGCAGACAGGGAGATGGAATATGTATTTGTAGAAAGTTCCGGCTTAGCAGATCCATCTAATATTGGAGAATTTTTAGAAGCTGTAAAGGTAGCAAAAGGAGATATATACGACTATAGAGGTGCTATCTGTATAGTGGATGGAGTCAATTTTCTAGATCAAATAGAAGATATAGAAACAGTAGAAAGACAGCTTAAGTTTTGTCATCTAGTAATTTTAAGCAAAGTAGATTTAATAGATAAGGAAAAATTAAACAGAGTTAAGGAAAAAATAAAGGCAATAAATCCTAAAGTAGATATTGTAGAATCAATAAATGGACAAATAGACTATAATTTCTTGGAAATGGACCTTCTAGAAGATGATTGGTTTGGGGTAGAAGACACTACCAACACACCAGAAAATAGACCTAAAACTTTAATACTCACTTATGAAGGAAAAGTCACCAAAGAAAAGCTTAGCCAGTTTATAGATACTATTAAAGATGATTGCTATAGAGTAAAAGGATTTTTCCAACTGGAAGACGGTTGGAATCAAGTAGATGTAGTAGGTAAAAGGATAGATTATAGACTAACAGATAAAGGTGAAGAAAAGTCTCAATTAGTAATTATATCTAAAATAGGACCTCAAATAATCAGACCTATATTTAATACTTGGGAAGAAATAGTAGGGGAAAAGATGGTGTTGAGATAAGGAGAGATTTAAGTGGATAAATTATTAAATTATTTTAAATTGCTTTCTGATGAAACTAGGCTCAGGATAATGGTGCTTTTATATCATGGAGAATTTTGTGTATGTCAACTAACGGGAATTACGGATATATCACAGCCTAATATATCCAAACATTTATCTAGATTAAGGTATATGGGGTTAGTAAAAGATGAAAAGAAGGAGCAATATACTTTTTATTCATTAAACTTAGAAGACAAATTATTTGCAGATATACTAAAAAAAATAGTTGAAAACATAGACAATTATCCAGTGTTGAAGCTGGATCTGGAAAAAAGCAAAGCAGCAGCAAAATATATTGAACTACAAAATATATGTAAATAGGTGGTGATTTTGATGAATATATTTAGCTGGTTAAATGCCCAGTTGTTGAAAATGGAATGGCTTTGGAATTTAGTAGAATTATTGGTTGAGAATGTATTTAAACTATCAATGGAAACTAGAATAGGTGGAAGCGTTCACTTTTTCATTTATGATACTATAAAGATATTTATTCTTCTATCTGTAATGATATTTCTCATTTCTTTCATACAAAGTTATTTTCCACCAGAGAGAACTAAAAAAATCATTGGTCGATTTAAAGGTTTAAAAGGGAATATATTTGGAGCTCTGTTAGGAACGGTAACTCCCTTTTGTTCCTGCTCAAGCATACCTATTTTTATAGGTTTTGTATCTGCAGGATTACCTTTAGGAGCAACATTTTCATTTTTAATATCTTCTCCAATGGTAGACTTAGCATCTCTCATGCTGCTGATGTCTTTCTTTGGTATGAAAATTGGAATAGTTTATGTTATTGTAGGTCTAATAGTGGCGGTTATAGGTGGTGTGTTGATTAATAAATTGAAAATGGAAGAATATGTAGAATCTTACGTATGGGGTATAGACAATGTAGATGTTGAAATAGATACTATGACCCGTAAAGATAGAATGGAATTTGCTAAATCACAAGTAAAGGACATAGTAGGCAGAGTGTGGCCTTATATTTTAATAGGAGTAGGTATAGGCGCAGGAATTCACAACTGGGTTCCTCAATCTATAATAGAAAGGATCTTAGGAGAGGGGAATCCTTTCTCAGTTCTAATAGCTACATTTATTGGTGTACCAATCTATGCAGATATATTTGGCACCATCCCTATTGCAGAAGCGCTAATTGCAAAAGGTGTTGGTATTGGTACTGTAATCTCCTTTATGATGGGTGTTACTACTTTATCAATTCCTTCTCTAGTAATGTTAAGCAAGGTTGTGAAACCCAAGTTATTAGCAACATTCATAGTTATCACTACTTTAGGAATAATATTAGTTGGATATGGACTTAACTTTTTTACATTCTTATTATTATAAGAAGGGAGAAATGAAAATGGAAATTAAAATTTTAGGCACCGGCTGTTCTAAATGTGAAAAATTAGAGAAAAGCCTAGATACTGTATTAAAAGAACTGAATATAGAGGCAGATATTGAAAAAATAGATAATTTAGCAACTATAGTTAGTTATGGAGTAATGAGTACTCCAGGTTTGGTAATAGATGGTGAGGTTAAATCTATTGGTAAAGTTCCTAAGATAAAGGAATTAAAGAAGATGTTGAAGTGATTAAAATAAAAAATCGGCTTATTGACAGACAAATAAAATCAAGGTACAATGATATTGGCATATGCCAATAAGTTATAGAAAGGGATGAAAATAATGGCTGATTGCAATAGCTGTCCGTCAAATAATACATGTAGTGCTGAACAACAAAGCACATGTACCATTAAGAACAACCCTAATAACCATGTTAAGAACATTATAGGGGTAATGAGTGGAAAAGGTGGAGTTGGAAAGTCTACAGTTTCAGCTTTAATAGCTAGGGATTTGAAAGATAAAGGCTATAAAGTAGGGGTTATGGATGCGGATATTACAGGGCCAAGTATACCTAGACTGTTTCAAATTGAAGGTGAAAGAGCAGTAGCAAATAATTCTGGAATAATACCTATAACCACTAAAGATGGAATTAAAATAATGTCTTTGAATCTTCTTATGGAAGAGGAAGAAAAACCAGTTATTTGGAGAGGCCCTTTGGTTTCTAACATAGTAGAACAGTTTTGGACTGATGTTTTATGGGGAGAACTAGATTATTTAATTATAGACTTGCCACCAGGAACAGGAGATGTAGCTTTAACCGTTATGCAATCTATTCCAATATCTGGAGTAGTTATGGTGTCAGTACCTCAGGATTTGGTTTCCATGATAGTAGCAAAAGCTGTAAATATGGTGAAAAAGTTGAATATTCCTGTACTAGGTATAGTAGAGAATATGAGCTATGTATTATGCCCAGATTGTAACAAAAAAATTGAAATATTTGAAGGAGAAAACACATGGGAATTTCTAAAAAATTACAATTTAGAATTATTAGGAGAATTGCCTATGGGTAAAGATATAGCTGGTATTTCTGCTACTGGAAATGCAAGATTAACCGAAGATGTAAAAACTACTTTTGAACAAATTGGTAGCAAAATAGTCCAGGCATTAAATTAAAATGCATAAGGTGAATCTATATGGCTAGACCGATTAAATATAGTAGATAGTATAAACCCCTATGTTTTTGGCAAAAATATAGATAACTAAAAACATGGGGGTATTGTTATGGAAAAATCAAGAAATTATTATAAAGAGAAAGCACAAAGAATTATTGAATATGTAGATATACTATCGAAGAAATTTAAAACTAAGGAAAAGTCGGAAGAAGAAAAAATTCTAGATAATATAAGGAAGGCTCATGAAGAATGGAAAAATAAGGAAAAATACTTTGAATCAGTAACAGATCCAGATTTAGTGGATCATGCTATATATGAATTAGAAGCTTCAAAGATAAAATATATTTATTTATTAAAAAAGGCAAAGGAAAGAAAAATTAGGTAATATTTACATAACCTGTCCCTTATTATATAATAGAGGAGATAATAAGGGAGGGATATTATGGGCATTGGTTCCGTGTTAGCTTTTGTATTTGGATTGTTTTTATTATATATTATTGGTATATTATTGGTTATTCCTATTAAGATCATTATTAAATTAATAATAAATGGAATTTTAGGAGGCATACTATTATTCATAGTTAATTTAGTTGGTGGTTTTATAGGAATAGGCATAGTAATCAATCCATTAACAGCTATAATTGCAGGTATTTTTGGAATACCAGGAATTATTTTGCTACTAATAATACAAAATATATTGTAATTTTCACCTTTTGTTTGCAAATATTGTCCATATCTGATATAAATATATTATATAATATTTTTAGTAAGGAGGCATTTCCATGGCAGCAATTAAAATACAAGTAGAAAGAAGGACAGGGCTGGGAAAAAACAAAGTTGATAAACTTCGCCAAGGCGACTTTGTTCCGGGAGTTCTATATGGTAAAGGCGAAGAAACAGAACATATTCAAGTGGATAGACGTAATTTTGAAAAAGCATATAGAAGTGCTGGAATGAGTACTTTAATAGACTTAGAATTAGATGGAGATACTGCACCTGTATTAATTAAAGAAGTACAAGTTCACCCATTTAAAAGCCAATATCTACATGTAGATTTTCTAAAACTTAATATGGATGAAACTGTTAAATTAACAATTCCTATTATATTAACAGGTAGAGATAATATTGAGTCAAAAGAAGGAATTCTGATACAACAATTAGACGAAATTGAAATAGAATGTCTACCAAAAGATATTCCACAATCAATTGAAGTAGATGTATCACATATTGATTTCAATACTCCTGTTTTTGTTTCAGAACTAGACATATTTGAGAACGAAGACATAGT
>NZ_DATHXO010000058.1:0-1804 GCF_035459645.1 Schnuerera sp. | reverse complement strand
ACCAGTATAGAGGGAAATTTTTCTTTATGTAAATTCTGTAAGCTTTCAAATGAGCAGAAAAACTTTTTAGAAGCATTTATTAGAAATAGAGGAAATATAAAAGAAATTGAAAAGGACCTGGGTATATCTTATCCAACAGTTAGAAACAAATTGGAAGACGTTATAAAAACATTAGGATATAAACCTCAGTATAACGAACCTAAAATAGATAAAAAAGAAATATTAAGAAAATTAGATGAAGGAGAGATTTCTTCTGAAGAGGCTATTAAACTCCTTAAAGGAGAAGAATAAGGGGGATTTAAAATGAAGGATGAAAAATTAATGGTATTGTCCATGTTAGAAGAAGGTAAAATTACCAGTGAAGAAGCAGTAAAACTATTAGAAGCATTAGAAGAAACTGAAAGCTTCATAGAGTTTGAATCCACTGAAGACAATAAAGAAAAATTTATTGATATTGACAAAACTAAGAAAAAACTAGAAGTGTTAGAAAAAAATATTAATGAACAGGGGAAGAAGGTAGAAAGTTTAGGGACAGACTTAGGTAGTAAATTAGCCAATGCTTTTAGTAATTTATTCAACACAGGAAATCCCTTTAATCTTCTAGGTAACTATGAAGTAATAAATACCAAAATTGAGAGGGATATCTCTCATATGGATAGCCCTACAATCCACTTAAAATCAATTAATGGTAGTATCAATTTGAAAAGCTGGGAAAAAGAAAAACTATTAATTAAAATCGTTTATCAACATAAACATAGTAATTTTGATAAGAATGATAAGTTTTATGATCTATATGAAGAAAATAATAAAATAATATTTGAACCTCTATATGCAAATAATGTAATGATGAATTTGGATGTATATTTACCTAATAGATATTACGAGAGAATAAATTTAAATACATCCAATGGTAAACTTCAGGTAGAAAATTTAAACTTAGGAATACTATATTGTAAAACAAGTAATGGCTCTATCTCATTAAAGGATATTACAAGTAAAGATATTGATTTATCAACAAAAAATGGACGAATTAATTTAATAGACATTTCTTCTCCTAGGATAAATGCAATAAGTACAAATTCTGGAATTAAAATAGAAGATATTGATACTAATAATTTAATAGTTTCTACTAAAAATGGCAGAATTAATCTATCTGACATTTTAGCAGACAATATCTCTGGTAATACTTCCAATGGTTCCATAGAAATTAATGATATAAATAGTAAGGTAGTTAAACTTACTACATCTAATGGAAAAATAATATGTAAAGATTTAGATAATGAAAAAATTAATGAATTAAAACTTTCAACCTCTAATTCAACTATTGATGTAGAAATAGGTGAAGTTAAAAAAATGAGTTATTTCCACCTAGAGACTTCTTTAGGCAATATTAGTTTAGATATACCAAACCTTATATATAAGGTAAACAAACAGGTCAATTTAGGCATAAAAAAAATAGCCGCTCATACCGCCGATTTTGATGAAAATAAAGAACATTTTGTTTTGAATGCTTATACTTCTAATGGTTCAATAAAAATAAGATAGGAGGTTGGATTATGGATTTTAAAGATGCCACCGGATCATGGGTCGACTCCGGCGACGTCGTCCCCATTCTCGGCACGATGGCTTTGCAACTCGGCGTGCTGATCTACATGTCGACCTTGCCGTACCACTACGTGCAGGACGAGTTCATCACCGGATACACCTCCTACACCCTCCCGGCGCTGAGCGAGATCCAGTGGTTCGCGGGGTACCCGGCTCCGGGGGAGTGGATCGCCGGCTTCCCGATCCTCTACTACGCGTT
>NZ_DATHXO010000057.1:0-7425 GCF_035459645.1 Schnuerera sp. | reverse complement strand
ATATCTACCTTTAGATAAAAAATACTTAGAACAATTAGGTTTTGACTATATTGGATTAGGACATATTCATAAACCAAATATAATTTCGTCTAAAATGGCCTATTGTGGTAGTCCAGAACCTTTACATTTTGGAGAATTAGGAGAACATGGAATTATTCAAGGAAATATAGAATTAGGAAATACTCAGGTAGATTTTGTACCTTTTAGTAGCAGGAAATTTTTAGAAAAAACTATTAAAGTAGATGAAACTTTAGGATATATAGATATAGTAGGTAAAATAAAACAATGTGACAAAAAAGAAGAAAGAATAAAAAATTTTTACAGAATAAAATTAGAAGGTATTGTCAATAAAGATGTAGACATAGATAGTCAAGATATGAAGAAAATCTTAGAAGAGGATTTTTATTATATGGAAATAGTTGATAATACCATAATAGATTATGATTTAGATAGATTAGAAATGGACAATAAAGATAATATAATAGGATATTTTATACGGGAAATGAAGAATAAAGATTTAGAAGACAGACTAAACAGGGAAGCCCTTTATATTGGGTTAGAAGCTTTGATGAAAGGCAAGGTGGAGTCATGATTTTAAAGGAATTAAATTTAATTTCTTTTGGTAAATTCCAAAAAGAAAGATTTAATTTAGAAAAAGGGCTTAATATATTATACGGAGAAAATGAATCTGGAAAGACTACTATACATAATTTTATAGATGGTATGTTTTATGGTTTTTTAAAACCCTATGCAAAAAAAAGATATTATTTAGAGGAATATGAAAAATATAAGCCATGGAATGCTAATCAATATATGGGGATATTAAAGTTTTTAAAGGATGATAAAAAATACAGGATAGAAAGGAATTTTAATAAAGGAGAGGTAAAAGTATATGACGAACTAACAGGAGAAGATATAACTGATAAAATAGACAATGGAGAAAAAGTCAAAGTTCATCTTCCTGGATTATATTTTTTTGATTTTAATACTACCGTATATAAAAATACTATTTCCATAAAGCAGCTAGGAAACAAAATTGACTCTACCTTATCTACAGAAGTTAAAGATAGATTAGCTAATATTAGTACTAGTTTAGATGATGAAATATCTGTAAAACATGCTATTTCAAATTTGGATAAAAAGTTGGACAAAATAGGCACAGATAAAGCATATACAAAACCTTATGGAAGTTCCATAGTCAAGTTGAATAAATTAAAAGAAAAACGAAAATTAGCATTGGAAAAACAAAAAGAGTATAATAATTCAATTGATGAGTTCAATGTTTTAAAAGATAAAATTGAATATGAAGAAGGGAAAATTCAACAATTAAAAGATCAAATTCAAAAAGCTAAAATATTAGAAAAGAAGAAAAAATATGAAGACATATTAAACTTAAAAGAGGAAATTAAAACAGTAGATGAAGAAATTGAAAAATTAAAGCCTTATTCTAACCTATCCTTAGATGATTATGAAATTAGTTTAAGATTAGAAAATCATAAAGATAGCTTAACCAGAGAAATCAAAGAGCTATTATCAAAAATAAGCAGTATGGAATTGGAACTAAGTGAATTTAACATTGAGAAAGATAATGGTACTATAAGAGGGCTAAATCCAGAAGAATTATTCCGTGATATGAATATTTATAATGAAATGGAAGATAAAAAGAATAAACTAATTCTCAATAATCAGCAAAATAGATTGGAAATTCTAAAAAGAGAATTCAAAATGATTGAGGACAAAGCAAATAAATCTAAAATTAAAAGTAATATTTTGATTTTATTAACGGTAATTGCATTAGGATTAATATTAATTAATCCAATTCTTGCAATTTTAGCTTTACCTTTTGCAGGCCTATATTTTGTATCAAGAAAATCTAGGGGAGCTATTTTAAATGAGGTGGACGATTTAAATAGAAATATTCAAAAGATTGCTTTAGAAGAAGAAAAGAGAAAGAAAGAATTAAGGGGTTTGGAAGAAGAACAGAAGAATCTACTTATTAAATATAATTGTTCATCTAAATTAGAATTAAATAGACTATATGATAACATACGCTTGGACCAAATTAATAAAAACCAGAGATTTAAAACAATTTCCCAATTAGAAGAGGATATAGAGAAATCTAAATTAATTTTAAAAACAAAGAAAAAAGAAAGGGAAAGTATCATTTATAAATTAGAGAATATACTTCATAAGAATAATTCTAATAATTTAAATGAATTCAAAGAGGGGTTAGATAAAAAACGAAATTATGATAGTTTATTAAGAGATAGAAAAGGTAAAATTGAAATTATTGAGAAAATTTTAGGGAATACAACTTTAGAAGAATTAAAGATGCAATTATCCATTTATGATAATGAATATTTTGAAAGTATGGAAATGGTAGATATATCTGAAGTCAAAACTCAAATCAATATTAAAGAAGAATCCCTTTCTATTGATAGAAATATTTGTTCAAGGTTAGAGGAGAGAATTTTTAATTTAAATCAAGAAGTTAAACTATTAATAGACATTGGGGAGGAAATAAATAGGGTAAAAAAGGAAATTCAACATTATGAAAACAAGATTAAATCCATAAAAATAGCTAAGTCTACAATAGATAGTATTTCTCAGGAAATACATAATCAATTTGCGCCTAGAATAAATAGAGAAGTCAGCAAATTAATAAACTATATTTCTGGCGGGAAGTATGAGCAGGTAAAAGTAAACGATGATTTAAATATTGCTATTGAGAATCCTCAGACAAAGGCAATAATAGATGTTGATAGTTTAAGTGGTGGAACCATAGATCAGTTATATTTTGCATTGAGGTTTAGTGTAATCAGCTCTATGAAAGGGGATAATTTACCTTTAATTTTAGATGATTGCTTTATTCAATACGATGATGAGAGACTTGAAAATATTTTAAATTTTTTAGGAAATATGAGCCAATCAAAACAAATACTTCTTTTTACTTGTCATCACAGGGAAAAACAAATATTAGACAAATTAGGCTTAAAGTACAATATGATAAACTTAAGTTAATCTAATACTTTAAGGGCTTATTTATGTATTTTAGCAGTTTCTAACCTTTAAGTATTACATTAACATTAACTGAGGTGATGGGTTTGATATATGGAATAGGTGATTTACATTTAGATTATTCTCAGGAAAAACCAATGGATGTTTTTGGAGATAATTGGATAGATCATGAAAAAAAGATATTTAGTAATTGGAATCAGCTTGTTGGTGATGAAGATTTAGTTTTATTACCTGGTGATATATCCTGGGCATTAAAACTGAAAAAAGCCTATGATGATTTAAAAAGGATAGATGATTTGCCAGGGTATAAAATAATAACTAAAGGAAACCATGATTATTGGTGGCAAGGACCTAAAAAACTAAAGGAATTGAATTTAAAAACAATTACTTTTGTTCAAAATGATAGTTATATATATAATAATATTGGTATCGGCGGAACTAGAGGTTGGATATCTGAGGATTATGAAGGTTTTGATAAGCAGGATGAAAAAGTATTTAATAGGGAGTTAAATAGACTGAATTTATCTTTAACAAGTATTAAAAAAGATATTAATATAAAAATAGCTATGCTTCATTATCCTCCCTTTAATATGGATGGTTCACCTAATAAGTTTGTTGATTTAATGATAAAACACCATATTGATATATGTATCTATGGTCATTTACATGCAGAAGGCCATAGATTTGTAGTCGAAGATAAAATTAATGGAATTCAGTTTTATTGTGTTTCTAGCGATTTTATAGATTTTAAACCTAAAAAAATAATATAATAGGATTTACTGTCAGAATGAATTAAGGAGGAATTATTATGAGAATAGCTATCATAGGATATGGTGGTGTAGGTAGGGCTTTTCTTCAATTATTGTTAGATAAAAAAGATGAGTTATCTAAAGAAGATATAAATCCCAATGTAAAATATGTAATTACATCAAAAGGTGGGATTTATAATCCAGATGGTATAGATATTGAAGAATTTGTAAACTATACTAAATTAAACAAGGATATAATGAATTTTTCTACAGGAGAAGTTCAGCATATAACTTTCAACGACTTGTTAGAGAATAAAGATATAGATATGGTGATTGAAATGACACCTACAAATAAAAATACTGGAGAACCTGGCATGACTCATATAGTGGAATCCCTTAAAAATGGATTCCACGTGGTTACTGCCAATAAAGGTCCAATTTTATTAGCTTATAAAAGATTAAAGGAAATAGCTTCTAAAAACAATGTTCAACTGGGGATTGGATGTACTACAGGTGGTGCATTGCCAACGATTAATGGAGGATTAATGGATATGGCAGGTTCGACAATCCAATCCATAGAAGGTGTTTTAAATGGTACTACAAATTTTATTCTCAATGAAATGGAAAAAAACATGTTAGAATATGATGAGGCATTAAAAAAAGCTCAAGAATTAGGAATTGCTGAAACCGATTCAACCCTAGATGTGGAAGGATGGGATACTGCAATAAAATTATTGATTTTAACCAATGTTTTAATGAATCAAGAAAAAGAACTTAAAGATATAAAGGTAGAAGGTATTAGTAAAATTAAAATTTCTGATATACAGGAAGCAGCAAAAGAAGGTAAAAAATACAAACTTGTTGGGAAAACGGTAAAAGTAGAAGATGGATTAGATATGACAGTTAGACTTGAAAAACTAGATACAAAGAACCCACTTTATGGAGTAGATGACAAGAATAAAGGTATAAGATATGTTTCTGATACATTAGGCGATTTAACAATTATTGGAGGAGCTTCTGGTGTTACTCCGGCAGCTTCATCTATACTAAGAGACTTAATTAATATTAAAAGAGGATATAAATTTATTAGTAATAATATTTGATTTAAGTAGCCCTCAATTATTATGGTTGAGGGTTTTGCTATTTGCTAATGAAATAATAAGGTATATAATATAATTAGATTATTAAAAATTGAAATTCAATCTATATAGTAGGAGGTTATAAAATGAAATTATTTGTGGAAAAAGATTATGAAAAGCTTAGTAAAGTAGCAGCAAATATTGTTAAAGAAGAAATGAGTAAAAAACCTAATATGGTTTTAGGTTTAGCTACGGGGAGTACACCAGAAGGTATGTATAGAGAATTGATTAGGATGCATAAGGAAGATGGACTGGATTTTTCTAATGTTATTACATTTAATTTAGACGAATATGTGGGAATAGACGTAGAGCATCCAAATAGTTATCATTATTTTATGAAGAACATATTGTTTAATCATATAAATATAGATTTGAAAAATACTTATATTCCCGATGGTAAAGCTAATGATTTGGAAAAATACTGTGAAGAATATGATGAATTAATTCAAGAAAAAGGTGGTATAGACTTGCAGATTCTTGGAATTGGGGAAAATGGTCATATTGCTTTTAATGAACCAGATGATACTTTGAATGTAGGTACCAGTGTAGTCGATTTAACTCAATCAACAATAGAAGCTAATTCTAGATTTTTTGATTCTATTGATGAGGTTCCAAAAACTGCTATAACTATGGGAATAGGGACTATTATGAAAGCAAAAAAAATCATCTTATTAGCAAATGGAAAGAAAAAAGCAAAGGTAATTAAAGAGTTATTAAGAGAAGACAAGATTACAACACAATTACCTGCAAGTATGCTTTTATTGCACCCAGATGTTACTGTCATAATAGACGAAGAAGCATATCAAGGATAGTATACTAAAAGAAGGAGATCTTATGGGAAAAGGAAAAGAAATAGAAATAAAGGTTTTAAATATTGATTTAAACCATATGGAAAAACAGCTTATAGACTTAGGTGCTAAACTAGTAGCGAAAGAATATCAAAAAAATATTATATTAGATTCCAAGGACAATTATATAGAGAAAGTCTTAAATAGCTATTTGAGGATTAGAGAAACTAAAAACCTACTTACAAAAAAAGTAGAAACAAAATTAACTTTAAAAAAGAATGTAAGTAATGAAGGTGTTAGAGAAAACATTGAGATAACCACCCAAATAGAAGATAAGGATTCTTTGATAGCCATATTAAAAGATTTAGGATATGAGATAATAGAAAAAGGATATAAAGAAAGAAAATCTTATCTATATGATAAAATAAGATTTGATTTAGATATCTGGGATGAAGATACTTACCCTAATCCATATATGGAAATTGAAGTGGAGAATGAAGAGGATTTAGAGAAAGCCATAGAATTATTAAATATTGACAAAACTAATATTTCAACTAAATCAATAGTAGAATTAAAAGAAGAATTATAATGTAACCAAAAAACATAGTTTGAATAGTATATAATAAAGTATGTTTTTTGGGGAGGTTTTCAAATGTTAGATGATTTATTACAGGGCCTTACAAAAGGTGGAAGTAGTAGTATAATTTTAATACTAGTAATATTATTATTATTCGGTGGATTTGGAGGAGGATTTGATACAATTTTTGATGATAATATATTACTTATTTTCTTAGTTCTATTCCTTTTTGGCATATTTTAAACACAGTAGAAAATCTACTGTGTTTTTTCTCTATCTCTGAATAAAAACTTAAATGAATATAATCCTGCTAAACCAACTAAACCATAGATTATTCTACTCAGAGCTGAGTTTGAACCTCCAAAAATTGTTGCAACAAGATCAAACTGAAATAACCCAATTAAACCCCAATTAATTGCACCAATAATAACTAATACTAAAGCTAATGTATCCATAGAATCACTCCTTTTTATTCTTAAAACTATTCTTTCCAAATAAATAAATAATTATTCTCAAATAAGTAACCTAAAAGTATTTTATGACATAGTATACAGTGAGAGAAGAAATAATAAGGAGGTAAATTATAATGGTAGATGAATCTAATGTTGCAGGTGGAAAAAGAAGAGGCATAGGTGGTATTTTTAATGAAGTAGATGATGAGTTGCTATTTTTCTTCTTGCTGCTTGTAGTATTATTTAATGATGGTTGTTGGTTTAATGGTGGAGATGATTCTTTACTTTTCTTCTTCTTGCTGTTAGTTATATTATTTACGAATGGTTGGTGTTTCTAATCCCGTATTTTAATACGGGATTTTCTTTTAATAATTTACTTCAATGATGATCATTATATAAATATGTTGGAAATTTTCTCTAATATGATAAAATTAATATAAATATATAAATGAAAGGGAGGGATTTCTATTTTAATATTTATTCTAAAACTATTAATGATTGCTATTTTGTTTTTTATCTTTACCTATTACCCAATACAGACATATTTTTATTTTGCTATAGGCGCTATTGTTATTTTAGAAATTATTTCATACGTATATAGGGACAAAGAAAATAATAGGAAAAAAATTGAAAAAGGAGTGGATGAAGTAGCAAAAGGGAACTTGTCTAAAAAATTTGATATTACAGACAATAATTATGGTA
>NZ_DATHXO010000056.1:0-15310 GCF_035459645.1 Schnuerera sp. | reverse complement strand
GATACCTATCAAACACACAACCCCTAAATAATTAAAGAAGGATAAGCTTAAGCTTATCCTTCTTTAATTATTTAGGGGTTGTGTGTTTGATAGGTATCTTTATTAAATCTCCCGGATATATATTAACATCTACCATTTGATTAAATTCCTTTATTTCAAATACCATTTTTCTTATATCATAGTTTTCGGGCATATTATCAATAGCTATTTTCCATAATGTATCACCTTTTTTAACTTTTACTATAGTATAATCAACTCTGTATGTAGAACTATAAGCTTTTTGATTGTTAGTAAGCATGAATATAATAGCTATCGTCATAATTAATGTAATCACTATAAAAGAAACAAATTTTTTCTTATCAACTACTCTATATCTTTTTCTTTTCATTTATTAATCACCTCGCACATTAGTTCAAAACATCTGTTCTGATTATATTTTATTAAAACATTTGTTCTTTGTCAATACTTTTTTCAAAAAAGAACTAACGTTTGATTATTTTTTTTGACTATGGTATAATAAGTTAAATCGATATTTAAAATATTATCGTTTGAAAGAGCTTATTCTTGCACTTTTTTGCTTTGAATTAGAATTATTTACTTTGAATTATATGTGAGGTGTTTAGTGTGTATGAAGATTTAAATCAAACCCAATTAGAAATATTGCATTTTATGAAAAGTCAAATTCAAAAAAAAGGTTATCCCCCATCTGTAAGAGAAATATGTAAAGGGGTTAATCTAAAATCTACTTCTACCGTTCATCGGCATCTAGAAAAATTAGAAACAAAAGGTTATATTAGAAAAGATCCTACTAAACCAAGAGCTATTGAAATATTAGACAGAAATGAAGATTCTTTATTTGCTACTAAAAAAACAGTAGATATACCTATTATAGGTAAAGTCACTGCTGGACAACCAATTTTAGCAGTAGAGCATATTGAAGATACTTTTCCCGTACCAATTGAAATGGCTGAACGAGGCCCCTTATTCATGTTGGAAGTTCAAGGAAATAGTATGATAGATGCTGGTATACTAAGCGGTGATTATGTCTTAGTTAAACAACAAAACCATGCAATAAATGGCGACATCGTAGTTGCTTTATTAGAGTATGAAGCTACTATAAAAAGATTTTTTAAAGAAAAAGAATATATACGTCTTCAACCTGAAAATGAATCCATGTCTCCTATATTAGCAAAAGATTTAACCATACTAGGCAAAGTTATAGGCTTATACAGAAAATTTTAAAAATTACAGCAACCAATTTTATATTATGTCAATAAAAACAAGCTAACTAATTAATTAGTTAGCTTGTTTTTATCTATTAAATTTTTGTTATATAGCTTACTTAAAGAACTTATAACACCAAGCTTGCAATGCTCATAAGTCAATCCTCCTTGATAATAAGCAAAATAAGGTTCCCTCATTGGTCCATCTGCACTTAGTTCAATAGAAGAACCATCAATGAAACCTCCTGCAGCCATAATAACCTCATCATCATATCCTGGCATCTGCCAAGGTAATGGAGTTACATGAGAATCAACTACTGAAGCTTGTTGGATTCCCTTACAAAATTCAACAACTCTATCCGGAGAATCTAACTTAACAGCTTGTATTATATCACTTCTAACATCATCTATTTCAGGCACAATTTCAAATCCTAATTCTTTGTATACAATTCCCACTAACAATGCTCCCTTTAAAGCTTCTGAAACTACATGAGGAGCCAAAAACAATCCTTGTAATGTTGACCTTGTTGTGCCAAAAGTCAATCCACAATCTTTCCCTAGGCCTGGTGCCGTGCTTCTATTTGATACTTGTTCAACTAGTGAGGACTTCCCCACGATATAACCTCCTGTTAAAGCTATACCGCCACCTGGATTCTTAATCAATGAACCTGCCATAATGTCTGCACCTATATTAGTTGGTTCCCTTTTCTCTAAAAATTCACCATAACAATTATCTACCATAATAATGACATCCCTATTTACTTCTCTCACCTTTTTTATAACTTCATCCATTTCATCTATAGTAATAGCTTTTCTATCACTATATCCTGTAGATCTTTGTATTAATAATAATTTAGTGTTATTATTAATATGGTTAATTGTCTCAGCTATATCTATTTTAGTGTTTTTTAATGGTATTTCCTTATACTTAATACCATAATCTAATAATGTGCCATCCAAACTTCCCTTTACTCCAATTACTTTTAGCAATGTATCATAAGGTGTACCAGTTATGGAAATAAATTCATCACCTGGCTTTAACAATCCAGATAAAGTTAAGGTGATAGCATGTGTCCCCGATACAATAGTTGGTCTTACTAGAGCATCCTCCGTATTAAATACTAGAGAGTAAATCTCCTCCACTTTCTCCCTGCCTACATCCCCATATCCATATCCTGTAGTCCAATTGAAGTCAGTGGAACTAAGAGTTACCTCCTGCATACTTTTAATTACTTTATATTGATTATACTCTTTTACTTTATTAATATAATTAAATTTATCTAAAATCTTTTTTTCTTTTAAATTAACAAACCTAATTATATCTTTATTAAAACCAAAGTGTTTACATAATATATTTATTGTCTCCTTGTCCATTACTAATCCAGCCTTTCTTCATCTCAATTTGAATACAAAAGCCTCTGAGTTCAATCAGAGACATTTGTTTTGTTAAAATCATTATTCTACTGTTTTGTTACCTAACAAATTTATTGGTCTAACTGGTATTATTGTGGATATAGCATGTTTATATATAAGTTGTTGCTTTCCTTCACTATCCAGGATAATAGTATAATTATCAAATCCTTTTACTATACCTTTAATTTGATATCCGTTTATTAAGTAAATTGTAATAATAGTATTATCTTTTCTTGCTTTATTAAGAAAAACATCTTGCAAATTTGTCGTAGTTTTCACATATTTCCCTCCCTTAGGTATTTAAGTTAATAATATTTTTGGTATAACTAATTAAATAATTATTTATATCAGTCATAGAGTTAAATTCATTTGCATCAATCCAATGTATTCTTTTATCTCTTTTAAACCATGTCAATTGTCTTTTAGCAAATCTCCTAGTATTTCTTTTGAGAGCTTCAATTGCTTTATCTAAACAGATATTTCCTTCTAAATAAGATACTATCTCTTTATATCCAATTCCTTGCATTGAAACTAGTTCTTTGTTATATCCCATGTTCAATAATTTTTCAACTTCTTCCACTAAACCTTCTTTTATCATATCATCTACTCTTTTATTTATGCGAGAATATAAAACAGCTCTGTCCATAGTTAGTCCAATCATTACCAAATTGTATTTATCTATCTCTCTTCTAAAATTTTTATTATAATATGACATTGGTTTCCCAGTTTCATGATAAATTTCCAAAGCTCTGATTACCCTTTTCCTATCATTTGGATTTATCCGCTTTGCAGATGCTTTATCAATTTTATATAATTCATTATGGATATATTCATTCCCACATGTATCTGCTAATTCATTATATTTATGTCTAAAATCTTCATTTGCTTCTACTTTAGTAAATCTTAATTCATACACCAGAGAATTGATATATAAACCAGTTCCTCCAACAACAACAGGTATCTTGCCTAATTCATTTATTTTGTTAATATACTTTTCTGCATTCCTTTTATAATCTGCAACAGTAAACTCTTCATCAGGATATACTATATTTATTAAATGATGTGGAATGTTTTCCATCTCCTCTCTTTTTACTTTAGCAGTTCCTATATTCATATATTTATATATTTGCATAGAATCTGCAGATATTATTTCCCCATCAATTTTTTTAGCTAAATCTATAGATAAAGAAGTTTTACCTACGGCAGTTGGTCCAATAAGAACTAATAAGTCTTTTCTAGATTCCAATAATATCATCCTTTTATATAATTCTTTTAAACTCTTTTTCAATGTCTTTTCTTGATATTTCAATAATTGTCGGTCTTCCATGCGGACAAGTATATGGATTCTTAGTTTTACTTAGCTGTTCTATAAGGCTTTCTATTTCAATTTTACCAATATTATCGCCACTTTTAATAGCTTTTGTGCATGCAATCTTAATTATCTTATCCAAGTTAACTTGATAACCACTCTTAATATTTAACTCTAAAGTATCTACTATATCTAAAAATAATTTTCTTACTTGAGGCTTCCCAAATAATAAAGGAACACCTCTTATAATAATACTATTATTACCAAACCTTTCTACTATAAAACCTAATTCTTTTAACAGCTCTATATTATTCACTATAGATTCAACTTCTGCATTGCTAAGTTCAATTATTTCAGGAGCTAAAAGGTTTTGAATTATAACTTTTTCTGATTCATATTCTTTTTTGTATTTTTCATACATAACTCTTTCATGAGCAGCATGTTGATCAACTATAAAAACTCTTTCTAATTCAAGGTTTTCTAGCAATATAAAAGTAGAAAATAAAACTCCAACAACTTTTGAATTTATTAGTGTATTAACTAATTGTTTATCCCCAATATTATTATCATATATAAAAGTATTTTTGTTATTAGTCTCTATAGCATAAATTCCTATATTTTCTTTTGAATTTACTTCTCTCTCCTCTTTATACAAATCATTGTAAATACTAATCTCTTTATTCTCTTTTTTAACCTTATCTTCTTCTAATATATCTTTTTCAAGGAAAGTTTTTTCATACAAAAGTGGTAATTCATCCTCTTTACAATTATCCTTTTTTTCTTTATTGAAAGTTATTTTAGGAATAGACAGTATTCTATCCAATTCTTTATCTATCAAATTATCAAGTGTAGCTTGGATCTCCTTTTTGTTCATGAACTTAATTTCTTGTTTAGTTGGATGAATATTTACATCAATCAGTAAAGGATTTATATCAATAAATAGTATAAATATAGGAAATCTATTAATAGGAATAAGTGATTTATATTTATTTTCAATAAGATTTGATATAAATTTATTTTTAATATATCTATTATTTACATATAAATACTGATGATTTCTATTACTTCTATAAAAAGTATTGTTTGATATATATCCATAAATACTGAAATCTAAAGTTTTGTAGTTTATACTTATAAGATTTTCACTAAACTCTTTCCCTAATAAAGTATAAATATTTGATTTTAAATCATTATTTTTTGATATATTAAATATTACTTTATTATCCTTTATATACTTAAATGAAACTCTACTATTTCCTAAAGCTAATTTATACATAATATCACTTATATAGTTAGATTCTACAGTATCAGTTTTCAAAAAATTTTCTCTAACTGGAAGATTATAAAACAAATCTTTAACAATCACAGTAGTTCCTTTTGGACATCCTACTGGCTTTGTCTTTATTACATTACCATTTTCAACAAAACCCTGTATACCAGATAAATTACCTTCTGTTTTAGTTAGAACCTCCATTCTTGATACTGCTGATATGCTTGCTAATGCTTCACCTCTAAATCCAAAAGATAAAATATTATATAAATCTTCAATATCAGATAATTTACTCGTAGAATGACGTTTGAAAGCAATCTTTAAATCATCTTGCGTAAAACCATCACCATCATCTGTAACCCTTATATATTTTTTCCCTCCATTATTTATCTCCACCGTTATATTTGACGCATTTGCATCTAAAGAGTTTTCTATAAGCTCTTTGATTATAGAGGCAGGTCTTTCAATAATTTCTCCTGCTGCAATCTTTTGAATAGTCAATTCATCTAATATTTTAATATTGCTCATTTCATGCTCTCTCCTTAAGCTTCTTAGCTTCCTCCGTTAAATCATATAATATATTAATTGCTTCAATAGGTGTTAACTTAGAAATATCTAGTTTTTTTATTTTATCTATTAAATAATCCTTTTTATAGTCTAAAAAATCTAGCTGCTGATTGTGAACTTTTAAATTACTAGTATCTGAAGAATTATGATTTTCTTCTATTTGATATAGTATTTCATTTGCTCTAGCAATGATTTTTTTATCAATTCCTGCTAATTCAGCTACTTGAATACCATAACTTTTATTTGTACTGCCTTCAGTTATTTTTCTCAAAAATATTACTTCATCGCCTCTTTCTTCAACTAATATAGTTAAATTTTTTATTCCTTCTAGAGTATCTTCTAGCTCTATTAATTCATGATAATGAGTCGCAAAAAGAGTTTTAGCTTTTATATTTTTTGCAATATGTTCTATAACAGACCAAGCTATACTTAAACCGTCATAGGTGCTTGTACCCCTACCTACTTCATCTAAAATAATTAAACTATCTTTAGTTGCATTTTTTATAATATTAGCTACTTCATTCATTTCAACCATAAATGTACTCTCACCTTGGGACAGATTATCCGAGGCGCCAATTCTTGTAAATATCCTATCTACAATACATATATCTGCTTCCTTCGCTGGAACAAAAGAACCGATTTGTGCCATCAAAGTAATAATTGCCACTTGCCTCATATAGGTAGATTTTCCAGCCATATTGGGTCCAGTTATAATCTGTATTCTATCGCTAGCTGTATCCATGTAGGTATCATTAGGTACAAATATACCCTCAACCATAGTAGCTTCAACAACAGGATGTCTTCCCTCTAAAATTTTAATTACACCATTACTGTTAAGTTTAGGTTTTACATAATCATTGTTATATGCTACTTGAGCAAATGAATTTAAAACATCAATAGTAGAAATCTGTTTGCTTACCTTCTGGATTCTATTTGTCTGTAACTTTACTTTGTTTCTTATATCATTAAATATATTATACTCTATATCTACTATCCTATCTTCAGCTCCTAATATTTTTGTTTCAATTTCTTTCAGCTCTTCAGTATAATATCTTTCAGAATTAGTCAAAGTTTGTTTTCTTATAAAATAATCTGGAACTAGATTTAGATTAGAATTTGTGACTTCAAAAAAATATCCAGATTTTTTATTAAATCCAACCTTTAAGTTTCTAATACCTGTTTTCTTTTTCTCATCATTTTCTAAGTTAGCTAACCACTGTTGGCCTTCTTTACTAGCCTTTTTAAATTCATCCAAATTTTTATCAAAACCTAACTTTATTAACCCACCTTCCCTAACTGAAATAGGAGGTTTATCTACAATAGATTTGTCTAATAATTCGTAGACATCATTTAAAGCATCAATTTCCATTCCTAGCTCAATAAACTTTTTTTTATTTGACTTTAATAATAAATTTTTTAATTCTGGAATCATACCTATGGAAACTTTTAAAGAATATAAATCTCTAGCATTACAATTACCATATGATACTTTTCCTATTAATCTTTCTAAGTCATAAATATTCTTTAAGCAATCCTTTATTTCATCCATTAATATAATGTCATTCACAAACAATTGTACCATATTTTGCCGTTTCTCGATTTCATCAATATTAATTAAAGGTTGCTCCAACCAATTTTTCAACAACCTTCCTCCCATAGCAGTAGAAGTCTTATCTAATAACCATATTAGAGCCCCTTTTTTCTCTCTTGTCATAATTGTTTCATGTATCTCTAAATTTATTCTCGTATTTATGTCTAATATCATATATTCATTTGTATTATAAAAATCCAACCGATTTATATGTTTTAGAGAATCTTTTTGAGTTTCATATAAATAATCAATTAGTTTCCCAGTAGATAATACAGAATACATTTTCCCTTCTAATCCTAAAACTTTTAAATTATCTACATTAAAATGATCAACAATTATATTTTCCCAGTTTTTATTATTTATATTTTCACTTTTATAGATATTTATATAAGGGTTTATCCTATTTTCAATAGTTTTAAGGAGCTTTTTATTTTTTAAAAATTTCTCATTACATACTATCTCTGAAGGAAATATTTTTCCTAACTCATCTAATATAAAACTATATGATTCATTTTTACTTCTTAAAATCTCTGTAGTATACATTTCTCCTGTAGAGCTATCTACATAAGATAATCCAACACCTTTTTCATCTAAATAAATTGAAGCAAGATAGTTGTTAGATTTTTCATCTAACACATTTGTATCTGTTATAGTTCCTGGTGTTATTATTCTAACTACATCTCTATTTACCAATCCTTTAGCTACTGAAGGATCTTCCATCTGTTCACATATAGCAACCTTATACCCTCTTTTTACCAATTTTGAAACATATATTTCGGATACATGATGAGGAACTCCACACATTGGAGCTTTTTCATTTCCTCCTGCTTCTCTATGGGTTAATGCTATTTCAAGCTCCTTGGATGCAACAATGGCATCTTCAAAAAACATTTCATAAAAATCTCCTAATCTAAAAAAAAGAATTGAATCTTCATACTTTTCCTTAATCCTTTTATATTGTTTCATCATTGGTGTTAAATTGTCCAAATTTAACCCTCCCGAATTAAATAATATAACCTTCTAATGTAAATGATTTGACTTTGTCTATCTTTACATTTACCATATTTCCAATTAAATCTTTATTAGCTTTAAAATGTACTAATTTGCCATGAGATGTCCTACCAGTTAATACCTCTTCATTATTTTTACTTACTTCTTCAACTAAAACTTCTACAATTTTATTTTCAAATTTTATATTTTGCTCATAAAATATTGGATATAGAGTGTCTAGTAACCTTTGGAATCTTTCATGTTTAACTTCATCTGGAATTTGATTTTCCATTTTAGCTGCAATAGTACCTTCTCTTATTGAATATAAAAATGTAAAAGCAGCATCATATCTAACTTTTTTTACTAAATCCAAGGTTTCATTAAAATCCTCTTCTGTTTCTCCAGGAAAACCTACTATAATATCTGTAGATATTGCAATATTAGGTATTCTCTTTCTTATCTTTTCAATTAATCTTAGATAATCTTCTCTAGTGTACTTTCTGTTCATCTTTTTCAAAATATTATTGCTACCAGACTGAACAGGTAGATGTAAATGCTCACATACCTTGTCTAATTTGGCCATTGCTTCTATAAGTTCATCTGATAAATCCTTTGGATGAGAAGTCATAAATCTAATTCTTTTTATCCCTTCAATTTTATTTACATCTTTTAATAAGTCTGCAAAAGAATAATCATAGCCTAAAGTTTTCCCATAAGAGTTTACATTTTGCCCTAATAAAGTTATTTCCTTGTATCCTTCCTTTGCTAGACCCTTTATTTCGTTAATAATATATTCTGGTTCTCTACTTCTTTCTCTACCCCTTGTATATGGAACAATACAATAAGTGCAAAAATTATTACAACCATACATTATATTTACATATGCTTTAAAAGTATATTTCCTATTAGCTTCTATATCTTCTACTATTTCTCTATTATCCTCAACTATGTCTACGACAGTTTTATTAGTTTGGTAATATCTATTAATAAGTTGTGGTAACTTGTGTATGTTTCCAGTCCCAAAAATGATGTCTACATGTCTATATTTAGTAAGTATTACTTTTCTAGCCTTTTCATGTTGCATCATACATCCACAAACAGCTAGTATTAAATTTGGCTTCCTTCTCTTTAAAGCTTTTAACGCTCCTAATTGACCATATACTTTAAATTCAGCATTTTGTCTCACTATACATGTATTATATATAATAAAATCGCTCTCTTCTTTATTCTCTGTCCATTCATAACCCATGTTTTCTAATATCCAAGATATTTTTTCAGAATCATGTTCATTCATTTGACAACCATAGGTTATAATTGTATATTTTTTATTTTTCATTTATTTTCCTCCTAAAACTAGTCATCTTTTATTATAACAAAAATGTAAAAAAATAAAACCTATCTTACTAAAACATTATACCATTATAAATAGCCTATTGAAAGTTCAATAGGCTATTAAAGATTGCTAATTATTAAATTTAATCTTCCTGTATCAACACATTTTCATAAAGTTCACAACTCTCCAAATAACACATACCACAAACATTATTTATACATGAAATAGCACCACATTTTTTTTGAATATGTCTTTGCTTAGACTTAATAGGTTTTTTCTTTTTCCTCATATTAATCAACCCCTTTTATCTATTTATAATAAAATTATAACATGTAATTTATTATAATACAAGGGATTTTTCTGAAAATTGAATTCTATTCTTATTAATATTTCATATTACCCTGCTTCTAAGATGCTTATTTTATTATTCTGCAAGTTTTGATTCATGCTTCTTCATATATTGAATTATTTACTGCTTTTAAATATCTTTTGGAAAAAAGATTTATTATTTTCCATCCTCTTTATTCTTTCTCTTAATTCTGCAACTTCATAAGATTTTTCTTTAACTTTCATCTTTAGTTTTGCATTTTCACATATTAACACATCCCTTTCTTTACTGCTTAATTCATTTCTCAAAGCTGTAATTTCACTCATCAATTCTTTTATGATTTCTTCATTGTATTGAGTATTACTTTCCAATGTTTTTATTAAACCATCAAAAAATACCTCTTCCAAATTTATACTAATTTCTCTAGCTAATTCAATTGAATTGATATTTTCTTGTTGGCTGATATTTGTTAAAGCAGTTTCTTCATTGGAATTTATCAGTATTTCTGGTGATTTTAAGATTAATTTAATTTGTTTATTACTAAATCCCTTGTCTTGAAGTGATTTAATATATTGAAATATTTCAATTTCAGAATAGGTATAATATCTGTGGTTAGACTCATTTCTCGGAATCTCTAGTTCAAATTCTTTTTCATAATATCTAAGTACATGAGGAGGGTAGCCTGTTAGCTCAGCTACTTCAGATATTGGATATTGTTTATCAATTTCTATCATTTTAATACCCCCTTAAAAACAGTCTTATATTAATATTCTTTAATACTTTTAAAATTCCTTTACAAAAAATAATATTTTATTTAACAAATACTGCTATAATATTTAATTAATTTACATAAAGCAAAATAAAATAATAAAAGAGCTGAGATTCAGCTCTTTTATTATAGTTTAATATTATCTTCTAGCATTTTTGATAATAATTTTATAGAGTTTATAATATCATTTTTTGAAGCCATTTCTATTGTAGAGTGTACATATCTAGTCGGTATAGATATTACTCCAGAAGGCACTCCTTCCTTGGTCAAATGAATAGCACCCGAATCAGTACCACCATATTCTAACACTTCCAATTGATACGATATATTATTTTCTTTCGCAACCCCTATCATAAATTGCCTCAACTTTGGATGAGTTAAAATTGAATTATCCTTAACCTTTATAGCAGTACCTTTATTTAAACCTATTGCGAAAGTTTTTGCCTTAGGAGTATCACCACTACCTGTTACATCTATAGCTATACCTATATCTGGATCAATTCTATAAGCAGCAGTTTTTGCTCCTCTTAGACCAACTTCCTCCTGTACAGTAAAAACAAAATATAGATCATTCACATTGTTTTCAATTTGTTTAATAGATTCTATAGCAACAAAACATCCTACTCTATCGTCTAAGGATTTTGTAAATACGACATTATCATTTTCATTATAATCCGATTTATAAACACATATATCACCAATGTCTACAATTTTTTCTGTTTCCTCTTTATTGTTAGTTCCGATATCTATATACATATTAGATAGTTTAAGTTTTGAAATATCCTCAATTGGCTCTGCTGAAATAACTCCAATTGTTCCATTTTCAAATACAACTTGTTGACTTAATGTAATATATGGAGATATACCTCCAATATTTGTAAATCTCAAAAATCCATCATCATCAATGTCAGTAACCATTAATCCTATTTGATCCATATGGGCAGCTATCATAATTTTATTCCCATTACCTTTTTTTCTTGCAATTAAATTTCCTAAATCATCTGTAATAATTTCATCAACATAATTTTTTATTTCTGTCTCTATATAATCTCTAATAAATTTTTCATTTCCTGAAGGTCCATAAATGCTTACTAATTCTTTTAGAAGTTGACTATTAAATTTCATATTACAATTCCCCCTTTTTAAATTCAGATAAAATAGCTTTTAATAATTTTTGAGTATTTTTGTAATCATTCTTACTCATTACTGATGTTGGTGAATGGATATTCCTACAAGGTACAGATATTGTAGTTGTAATTGAACCTTCCTTACTTCTATGTATTTTTCCTGAATCGTTTCCACCCATAGCCGTTTTCCTATATTGATAAGGTATTTTATTTTTTTCTGCAACTTCTATTATTTTTTTTCTAAATTCAATATTATATAGAGTAGTTCTATCTATTAAAGAAATTGCTGGTCCCTTATTTAAATATGTTGGTATTAAATGTTTATCAAGCTTTGGAACCTCATAACATAAAGTTCCTTCCAATATTATACTAATATCTGGTTCTACTCTATATGCAGCTGGGCCTGCTCCTATAAGGCCTACTTCTTCCATTACAGTAAATACCCCATAAAAGCTAATATCTTCTACATTTTTAATAAGCTCAACTAGCAAACTACAACCTACACGATTGTCTAAAGCTTTTGCTTTTACTAAACCCTCACCAAACTCCATATAAGAGCTATCAAAAATTACATAGTCACCAATATTAACTAGTTTTTCCGCTTCTTCTTTTGTATTTACTCCTATATCTATATATAATTGGTCTAAATCTAAAGCTTTTTGCCATTCTTCTTTTTTTTGTAAATGGATTGGTTTTGCTCCTATAACACCCAGTACTTTATTCTTACCAATTAAAACAGGTTTAGAAACTAAAATTCTTTTATCAATACCTCCAACAGTTGTAAACTTAAGTAAACCCGCGCTATCAATATCGATAATCATTAAACCTACTTCATCCATATGAGCCGTTATCATTAATTTTTTAGAACTATTTTTCCCTTTTTTATAAGTTATAATATTACCCAATTTATCTATAATTACATCATCTACATAATTTTGAATTTCATCAAGTATAATATCCCTTACTTCTTTTTCATTACCAGATACACCTGAAGCTTCAGTTAATCTTTTTAATAACATAATAACCCCTCCAAATTCTCATTTGAAATAGAAGCTATGAAAAATGCTAATAGTTTAGCTGTATTTTTTAAATCATTCATATCAATTATTTCTACTGAAGTATGCATATATCTTAACGGTATTGATAGACATAAAGTTGGAATACCTTCCCTTGTGATTTGCATAGCTCTTCCGTCTGTTCCAGTAGGTCCAGGAGTTACTTCAAACTGAAAAGGAATATTATACTCTTTGGCTATCTGGACTATTCTTTCCCTTAGCCCTGGATGAATATTCCCTCCTATTGTTATTCCAGGACCTTTACCCATATCAAGTGTATCGGCTTTTAATAGCTCTGGTGTAGAACCAAAACCTACATCTATTGCAATGCCAATATCAGGATTAATTTTATAAGTACTAGTAAAAGCACCCCTCATACCTACTTCCTCTTGTACCGTTGACACAAAATATATATCTGCTTCATGTTTCATATTTGATAGTTCTTTAATACATTCATACAAAGCAGCTACTCCTGCCTTATCGTCTAAAGATTTACCAACTAACCTATTACCTTGTAACGATTTAAAATCTCTTTTAATAGTAATTGGATCTCCTATCCTTATAAGTTTTTCCACTTCTTTTCTTGAATAACCTATATCAATTATCATATCTTCCATTTTAATAGTTTTATTGATTTCAGAAGCTTCTTGTAAATGAGGTGGCTTAGAACCTATAACTCCATAACAATCTTTTATTCCATGTACTATTACTTCCTGACCTAAAATTGTACGAGGATCTATACCTCCTATATTAGTAAATCTTATAAACCCATTGTCTTCAATGTACTTAACCATCAATCCTATTTCATCCATATGGGCAGATAACATTATTTTTAAATTCGATTGGTTATTTATGCCTTTTTTTATCGCTATAACATTATCTAATTTATCCACAATTACATGGTCAGCATAGCTTTTAAAGACAGAAATTATATTATCGTTTAGCTTAAATTCATACCCAGATACACTACTACCATTACTTAATAACTTTAAAAACTCTTTCGTATCCAATTTTTAACCCCCTTGTACAATATATTTATTGTATTATAACATAATATTTGTTTAGACACACTAATTAATTTTCCCATAGAAAAATGTTTTGATAGTTCTAAAATTATACCTTTCAGGCAATATTATTTGTTCAGTACTTCCAACAAAAAGAACTCCTAGGCTACTCAAACTATTATAAAACTTTTTATATAATAATTCTTTGGCGTCATCAGTAAAATATATCATAACATTTCTACAGACAATCAAATCTATATTATTTGGAAATGGATCCTTAAGAAGATCTAATTTACTAAAATCTACACAATTTTTAACCTTATCTTTTATTTTATATGAGTTCCCAACCTTTTCAAAATATTCTCTTTTATATTCAGTTGGCAAACTGGCTAAAGCCTTCTCAGAGTAAAGACCTACTTTAGCTTTTTCTATTGCCCCATCATCAATATCAGTAGCTAATATTTTTATTTTTTTTAAATCATAATATTTACTCATTAACATAACTAAAGAATAAGGTTCTTCACCAGTAGAACATGCTGAACTCCAAACTCTTAATGGTTTTTTGTTTTTTTTAATTAAATCAGGTAATATTATTGTTTCTAAAACCTTCCATTGTGATGGATTTCTATAAAATTCTGATACATTAATTGTTAAATAATTTATGAACTGATCTAACATTATCTTGTCCGACTTCAATCCTTTGAAATATTGATTAAAATCATCAAAACCATTTCTATTCATTAATGAAGTAATTCTTCTTTTCATTTGTTTTTCTTTATAGTAATTTAAATCTACATTAATAAGGTCATTTATATTTTTCTTAAAATTTTCATACTTATCCATGGATGCCCCCTTGAAAATTATGAAGAAGTATTTTAATTTAAAAAATTTCTGTGGCATAAAACCACAGAAATATTAATGTAAAGGGGGTCTTGATGTAGTTTGTGAGGTCACATTAATATTTTCTTCATTATTAGATTTATTATACATCAATTCCCTTTACATTTTTATTTATCTTTTACAATATCTTCTATTTTTACGTCTATATCTTCATTTTTAAAGCTCTCACTTTCTTCCTTTTCTTCTTTCTTTTCTACATCTTCTTCTATTGCTTTCATACTTAAACTTATTCTCTGTTCTTCTTCATTTATATCAATAATTTTTACTTTAACTACTTCTCCAACATCTAATCTATCAGAGGGTTTATTTACATGTTCTTTCGATATTTGAGAAACATGTACTAATCCATCAACACCTTCTTCCAATCTAACAAACGCCCCAAAATCCAAAATGTTAACAACTTTACCAAATACTACATCTCCAGTTTTTCT
>NZ_DATHXO010000055.1:0-4998 GCF_035459645.1 Schnuerera sp. | reverse complement strand
ATAGCCTTCCCAACAGTTTCTCCACCTAATTTCACTATAGATGAATGAAGAGCATAACTATTTATATCCCTTATTTTACCCAATTCTAACTTTTCATCTAAATCTATTATTTCATCTCCCGTTGAAATTATATAAAAATTTGGCCTCTTATATACTTTTACTTTAGATATACCTAAAGCAGCCAATACTCCTACCACTTCTGGATTAATTTTTCTTCCCTTTTTTAAAGCTATCTGTCCTAATTTTATATCGTCCCCTTTTAATATTATATTTTCATTAAAAGATATGGGTTTATATACCATAAGGTTTTCTTCATCTAATTTTTCAGTGTACTCTATCATTACCATCCCATCTGCCCCTTCAGGAATCATTCCCCCTGTTGGAACATACATAGTCTCTCCAGATTTTATACTTTTTCTAGGAGTCTCTCCCATCCTTACTTCTCCTAGAATACTAAATAGACTTGGTACTGATTCGCTAGCTCCTTGACTATCCTTAGATTTAATTGCATAACCATCTACAGTGGAACGGTTAAACTCTGGCACATTTATATTAGAGTATATATTTTCTGCTAGAATTCTGTCTGTAGCATCTATTATAGATATTTCCTCCATCTCAAATTCATATTCTTTAAAGTTCTTCATAAGCCTATCCCTTGCCTCTTGGACCGATACTACATCAAAAAAATCCATATTTAATAACCTACCTTTCCAGATTTTAAATAGATAATATTATGACATAACCTTTCAGATTGCTCTATATTATGGGTAACTATAAGTACAGTCCCCTTATTTTCCTCATTAAACCTTAGTATTTCCCTTTCCATTATCTTTATAGATTCTGGATCTATGTTAGATGTTGGTTCATCTAATAGTAATAGATTTGGATTAAATACTAAAGCTCTTGCTAAACTTACCTTTTGGGATTCCCCCCCTGATAGTAAATGTCCTTTCTTGTCTCTAAGTTCTTTTATTTCAAACCTTTCCATTATCTTTCTTACTTCTTCTTTTCCTATATCCTTCTTTATACCCCTTACCTTTAAAGGGTATTCAATATTTTCATATACCTTTCTTTTAAAAAGATAGGGTTTTTGATTTACCAAAGTCATCTTTTTATAAATATTTCTATCTAATGATTTCCCATCATATTTGATGATGCCAGAAAAATCTTTATCTAAACCTGATAGGATTTTTAGTAAAGTAGTTTTCCCTGAACCATTAGGCCCTATAAGACCAGTAATCTTTCCTTTTTCAATTTTCAAATCTTCTATATCTAAAATTAATTTTTCAGAATAATATTTTTTTAAATTAAGTATAGATATTTCCATCTTAATCCTCTCCACTATAAGAATAGATTAAACTATTAATAACAAAAGAAATTATGAGTAAAACTATACCTAAAGCGATTGCCATAGGATAGTCTCCCATGGAGTTCATCATAGATATGGTAGTGGTTATAACTCTAGTTCGATTTTTAATATTTCCTCCTACTATCATAACTGCCCCAACTTCGGATATAGCTCTGGAGAACCCTGTAACAACATTGACTATCAAATCTAATTTAAGCTCTTTTATCGTTAGTATTATAATATCCATTTTATCTGCCCCTAAGGTTTTGCCTATTTTCTCTATTTCTTTCCCCCTATTTTTTGATAAACTATAGGTAAGACCTAAAATCAAAGGTGTTACCAATAAAGTTTGTGCAATTACCATTGCTTTTGGAGTATATAGAAGATCAAATTTCCCTAAAGGTCCTCTTCTCGAAAGCACAATAGCAACAACTAGTCCTACAACTACTGAAGGAATACTCATAAATGTATATAAAATTCGAGAAAAAGCTTTTTTCCCTTTAAAATCTTTAATCCCTAAATGTATTCCTAATGGAACACAAATTAAGGCAGCTACAACGGTAGCTGTCGTTGAAACAATTAATGATAAGGTTATTATACCATATACTTCCTTGTCAAATCCTATTAATAGTCCTATTGCTTCTTTAAAACCTTCTGCTATATAGTCTATTATAATCACCACCTATAGTTTAAAGCTGCATATTTTATCAACTAAATAAAATATGCAGCTTTAACTTTAAATATTAATTATTTTGCATTTGGTACAAATAAAGGCATTCCAAATTCTTCTACTCCATATTCTCCAATTAACTCCTGGGTTTCATCTGACAATAACCACTCCATAAATTCCTTAGCACCTTCAGCATTAATTTTATCGCTCTTTTCTGGGTTTACTGGTATTATACCATATTGGTTAAATAAATTTGCATCTCCTTCAATAATTACTTCTAATTCTAATGTATCCATCATGTTTAAATAAGTAGCCCTATCAGTAATGGTATAGCCTTGTTTCTCATCAGCCATTTTAAGTACATCCCCCATACCAGCTCCTGCTTCTAAATACCATTCTCCTTCAGGCTCTATATTGGCTTCTTTCCATATAGATAGCTCTTTCTTATGAGTTCCTGAATCGTCTCCCCTAGAAACAAAAGTAAATTCATTTTCTGCAATGGTTTTTAATCCTTCTAATATATTATTTGGCGTATTTTCTTTTAACTTTAATGGATCTTCACCAGGTCCTACTAATACAAAATCATTATACATTACATCGCGTCTTTCTAAACCATGTCCTTCTGCAACAAATTCTTCTTCACTAGCCTTAGCATGAACCAAAAGGATATCTGCTTCTCCATCCTTACCCATTTGCAATGCTTTACCAGTACCTACTGCTATTACATCTACCTCAATACCTGTTTTCTCTTCAAATTCTGGTAATATGTAATCCAATAACCCACTATCTTGAGTGCTAGTAGTTGTGGATAAAATTATCCTTTTGCTTTCTTCTTCACCACTTTGTCCACAACCTACCAACATTGTGAGTATAAGTATTGCACTTAATGTTAATACTAAAAACTTTTTCATTTGAATCCCCCTCACTTTAATTTTTGTCCCTAATATATATAAAAAACAGTCCTAGAAAGGACTGTTAAAACTATAAACTCATTATAGTCATATAATCTTCCTTTCCAAATACGGGAGGCACAAGAATTTCTCCTTATACCTAACGGTTTAATCTTCATGGCTCCACGCTTTAGAAAATTAAACTCGGAAAATTTGTATAGATATTCATTTTTTCTCCTCTAGCAAATCCTATAAGTGTAATTCCTAGTTCTGTAGCCATCTCCACCGCTAGGCTAGTAGGGGCGGATCTGGAAACTATTACTGGAACTTGCCTTTTAGCAGATTTTATAAGGATTTCAGAAGATATTCTACCACTGGTTAAAATTATCTTATCCTTAGTATCAATTTTTTCTAGTAAGGCTTTTCCAAATATTTTATCTAGTGCATTATGTCTTCCTATGTCTTCTTCAAATATTATTATGTCTTGGTTGCTACACAATGCACAGCTATGGACTCCACCAGTGGTTAAAAAAAGTTCTGATTTCCTATTAAATTGTCTAACGATTTCTTTTATCTCGTCTGCTTGTAAAGATAAAGATTTCTCTATTTTCTTAGATTTAAAGGAATCTAACACGTTATAGAATAAGGTTCCCTTTCCACACCCTGAAGTAATGGTTCTTTTACCTCTAAGCTTTTCGTTAAATTTATTTATATTTTTAAGGTAAATATAACCTATACCCTTATCCTTATCTATCCTAATTCTATCTATATCTGAAAAAGATGTTAGGAAACCCTCTGAATATAAAAATCCTACCAACAATTCTTTTAAAGAATTAGGGCTGCATAGCAATGTTATGATCTCTTCATCATTTACAAAAATGGTAAAAGGATATTCCATTATAACTATATCTTCTTCATTCATAGATTCCTTCCCTTTTATCCTGATAATATTTACTGTTTTAGTACTATCCATCATACATACCTCAATCTTGACTATTTATAGCATTTAAAAAATCATCTAATTCTTCTTTAGTGTTTAAATTTAAAAACATATCCCAATTAGAACTAAATTGTCTAGCCTTTTCTTCTTCTACATAGTGAACAGGTAGTTTATATAATAAAGAATTAACAGATCTTTTATTTGACATTAAATACTCTTCTATGTCCATTATCATATCCTTGGAATAAAAAGCATTGAAAGGTTCTATCCATTCACCATATTTAGTTATACATGCTTTTACCTTTAATCCCTTTAATTCATTTCTCATATATTCAATATAATCTAGATTAATATTGGGCATATCGCAGGCTACAAAATAAACATATTGACTTGTAGCCTTACTTAATCCAGCATGGATTCCAGACAAAGGCCCTTTCCCAACTATTATATCCTTAGTTATTTTATCTGTAGAGCCTAGGTAATATTCTGATTTATTTGTTACAACTATTATTTCATCAAAGATTTTACTTAACTTTTTTCTTAGATTGTCTATAAGCCTTCTTTCGTTTATCTTTAACAACTGTTTATCAAAACCCATTCGAGTGCTTTTACCTCCTGCCAATATAACAGCTGTACCAAATTTTCTCATAATATTATCACCTACCTAGCACAGTCACCAGTTTGACCTGTTAATATTTCTAAACCATGATGTAAACTTTCCATTATATATTCTAAAGATTCTCTAACTGCTTTAGGGCTTCCTGGTAAATTTATTATTAAAGTTTTTCCTCTTATTCCTGAAACTGCCCTAGATAACATAGCCCTTGGAGTAATGCTGAGACTATAGTATCTCATAGCCTCAGCTATGCCATTGGCCATCCTATCACAAGCTTTTATAGTAGCTTCAGGAGTTACATCTCTTCTACTAAAGCCTGTTCCTCCAGTAGTTAGGATTAAATCTACTTTTAATTCATCAGCCATGTATATCATTTCTTCTAAGAGAGCTTTTTCGTCATCAGGAAGAATTATAGATTTTTCAACATTATATTCTTTTGACTCTACTATTTCTCTTATTGTCTTTCCACTTATGTCTTCCCTTTCTCCAATAGACCCTTTATCACTAGCAGTTATTATTCCTACTTTGAACATA
>NZ_DATHXO010000054.1:0-3052 GCF_035459645.1 Schnuerera sp. | reverse complement strand
ATTATGAACAAAATTGTCCTTGCTTCAGCATCCCCTAGAAGAAAAGAATTGCTATTAAAGTATAATATAAAGCCTATTATAGTAGAATCCAAAATCCAAGAAAAAATTTCATTAAATGAAACAGCTGAACAAATTGTTATGGCATTAGCTTTTCAAAAAGCAGATGAAGTAGCAAAAGGATTCAATGAGGGTGAAATTATAATAGGTGCAGATACAATTGTTACTTGCGAAGGGGAAATACTTGGGAAACCGAAAAACAAAGCTGAAGGTAAAAATATGCTTAGATTTTTAAGTGATAAAAAGCATGAAGTAATAACAGGAATAAGTATTATAAAATCGAACACAAATTTAAAAATTATAGATTTTGAAAGAACAGTAGTAAAGTTTAGGAAGCTTTCTGATGAAAAAATTGAAAGCTATATTAAAACTAAGGAATACATGGACAAAGCAGGAGGATATGCTATACAAGGAATAGGAGGCATATTAGTAGAATATATTAATGGATGTTATTTTAATGTAATAGGCTTGCCTATATATAAATTAGATAACTTATTAGAAAAGTATTTTAACATAAGTATATTATAATGATGTAGGTGATTATTTATGGAGAAAAATATTAATCTTAATAAAAGTTATACCATAAAGGATCTTCCATTACATGAAAGGCCAAGGGAAAAATTGGTTAAATATGGAGTGGGTTCTTTGTCAAATGCTGAGTTAATAGCTATAATTCTTAGAACTGGTTATCGAGAAGATACTGCTATAGATTTAGCCAATAAATTACTTAGCATAGATAGGATTGGTATTGGATATCTTTCTCATGCAACAGTAGAAGAATTAACTACAATAAAAGGTATAGGTCAGTGTAAAGCAGCACAAGTTATTGCTGCAATAGAATTAGGTAAAAGAATATCCAGTCGAGGAGGAGAAGACAAACTAAAGGTAGACTCACCACTGGTAATTGCAGAATTACTTATGGAAGAGATGAGATATTTAAGACGGGAACATTTTAAAATCGCCATTCTTGATACTAAAAATCAGATAATAAGTATAGAGAATATATCTGTGGGCAATTTAAATTCGTCTATTGTACATCCTAGAGAAGTCTTTAATATTGCAATTAAAAGAAGCGCTAATTCGATTATTTTAGTACATAATCATCCTAGTGGTGATCCAACACCAAGCACAGAAGATATCAATATTACACATAGACTAATCGATGCAGGAAATATAATTGGAATCAAGGTTTTAGACCATATTATTATTGGCGATAATAAGTATATAAGCTTTAAACACAAAAATATTATCTAGGTTGTTGATTTTAGCATATAGAAAGGAAGGAGCAAAAAACATGGGAATTTTTAGTGCATTTACAAAGGATATGGGAATTGATTTAGGAACAGCAAATACTTTAGTCTATATTAAAGGTAAAGATATTGTAATAAGAGAACCATCAGTAGTAGCAATACAAACCAATACAAAACAGGTTTTAGCTGTTGGTGAAGAAGCAAAAAAAATGATTGGTAGAACTCCAGGGAATATTGTGGCTATTAGACCCTTAAGAGATGGAGTTATTGCTGATTTTGATATAACTCAAAGTATGCTTAAATACTTTATAAAACGTTCTATGCAAAGACGCTCATTGTTTCAGCCAAGAGTAGTAGTTTGTGTTCCTAGTGGAGTTACAGAAGTTGAAAAAAGAGCTGTAGAAGAAGCTGCTATTCATGCTGGAGCAAGAGATGCATATTTAATAGAAGAGCCTATGGCAGCAGCAATAGGAGCAGGACTTCCTGTTCATGAGCCTACTGGTAGTTTAATAGTAGATATTGGAGGGGGTACTACTGAAGTAGCAGTTATATCTTTAGGTGGAATAGTAACTAGTAAATCTATTAGAGTTGGCGGAGACGAATTAGATGAATCCATAGTCAGCTATATTAAAAAAGAATATAGTTTGATGATTGGTGAACGTACAGCAGAAGATATTAAAATTACCATTGGTTCTGCCGGTGTCAATAACAAAGAGACCAAGATGAATATTAGGGGAAGAGATCTAATAAGTGGCTTACCTAAAACTATTGAAATTACTTCAAAGGAAATATATGATGCAATGAAGGAACAAATATTTAATATTTTAGAAGCTATAAAATCAACATTAGAGAAGACTCCACCTGAATTAGCAGCAGATATAATGGAACAGGGTATAATGTTGACTGGAGGAGGAGCTTTACTTGATGGCCTTGATAGATTAATTAGCAAGGAAACAGGTATGCCTGTACATGTAGCAGAAAACCCACTAGATTGCGTAGCCATTGGTACAGGGAAGGCTTTGGAGAGCATAGAAGTTTTGAAAAAAACTGTGTCAAATAATAAGAGAATAGGTTAAGCGGTGATAATATGTCTTTTTTCAAGAAATATAAAAATAGAATGATAGTAACTTTAGTTGCTATCATTCTAATTGTTGTCATTGGTATAACCAGTGGCGAGAGAATAGGGTTATCAAAAGTAGAAAAGACTATTGGGAATTTATTGAAACCAATAGAAAAAGTTTTTTTTAATATAGGGAAAAAGACTTCCAATTTTTTTAATTCCATTAAAGATATTGGCCATTTAAGAGAGGAAAATGAAAAATTAAAAATAAGAATTGCTGAACTTGAAGAAAAGAATAGAATATATGAAGATTTAATTGGTAAATCTGAGTATTTGAAAAATGAGAAGGAGTTAATGGAAAATACAGATTATAATTTAATAGCTGCTCAAGTTATTGGTAAGGATCCTAGTAATTGGTTCGATAGATTTATCATAGATAGGGGCTTGAAAGATGGCATTAAAAAAGGTGATACAGTAATTCAAGCTGTAGAAACTGATGAAGGAATTATACAAGAAGGTATAGTGGGAAGGATTATAGAAGTAGGGGATAATTGGTCCAAAGTTATTTCTATAATAGACGAAAATAGCAAAGTTTCCTTTAAAGTAACAAGAACCCAAGATGGCGGTATGATATCTAACAATATCGATGGTAGATTAAGTGGATATCTTTTTGACACTAAAGCCG
>NZ_DATHXO010000053.1:0-1922 GCF_035459645.1 Schnuerera sp. | reverse complement strand
TTAAAGGATTTTATAACTTTAGATTGATCTCTTAAGCTCAAATAATTAGGGAAAGCTCCAATTGTAAAATCATCTATATTAGGATTAAATATTTTTTCTGTATGCATGGTCTTGGTCACTGTATTAGGTAGAATTGTGCCGTTTAATATTGAACCAAAAGGAACACATACATTTGGACCTAAAATTCTATCTTTCCTTTGGATTATTGGAACATCATTAGCATCACAAACCTTTTGGATTAACTTGCTATACACCATGTCTCTATTGAAAGATAGCAACAATTCTCCTGGATATAAATTAGAAATTGCTTCTTTTAATTTTTTCCTTCTATTATAGATTACTTCCATTAATTCCAAATTATTTTCAAAAGGTGGTTTTAACAAGTTTTCCAAATCTTGATTTAAAGTCATAGGATTACTCATATCAACCATAAATATTGGACATTTATCATGGTAAAAGGGAGTCTTTGTAAAGCCTTGTAGCTTTAAATTCTCTTTTACATATCTATTGTTTTCATAGGTTAAGCAATTTTTAAATAAAGCATAATTATAGTCTAAGTCAATACAATAGGCAAAAGTTTCATTTAATATAGTTTCAGCAGTATAATAATCATTATTTTTTGTAAAGACTCCAGAAATAAAGACAATCTTTCCCTTAGATTGATGCCGCAAGTATTCTGTAATATCAGTATTTCTAAACTCATCATAAAGCATGCTATTTCTAATTTGATAGAAGGTTGAAAAACCAAGGATAGAGTTGTTTTTTGATTCCTTTATTAATAGTAATACAGGATTTAACTTTTCCCTTAATTTATATATATATTCTATATTAATTTTATCACCAAATTTTTTACTCAGATACTGAATAAAGTTTTCATCAATATTATCAACAATCTGGGTCTCTATAGTTTTTGTTTGGACTAATGTTTTGTATTGTGGTTCATTTAAATATAACCCATAATTATAGATATATCTTTGAGCTAAAGAATCTATTTGTTTAGAAATATCTCTATTTAAATCTATAGATTTTCTAATTTGAGTAGAACTTATATCTTCATATTGTGGTGGCAACGAAAGTCTAAGGACCTTACCGTTTATACTATTGAGTCTTTTTTCTAATATAGCTTCTTCGTTATCTTTAGATTGAATACTTTTTCTATTGAAAACTATATGAGGAAAATTATTTAATAATCCATTTTTTGTATAAGCAGATGCATTGACCAATACATCTGTACCTACTACCATATATAAATCTCTATTTTTAAATAACGATTTTAACTTAACTAAATCCTTATCATTACTAATATTTATAGGAATTTCACTTGGAAATAGAAATATATCTTTTTCATGTGCAATGGTCATATTGATAATATTTCTTCTAAATTTATGAGGTTGAGTTCTTTTAGACCAAGAAAACTCATCTACTGCTAAATGAACTTCAAATCCTTGATTTTTTATTTCAGTAGCAATTTTTTTGTGACTAATAGAAAAAGGGTCAAAACTACCAGGGAAGAAGGCTATTTTTTTATTACTTGATAATTTTATCTTTCCATAGGTAAATTCATAATCTAATATAAATCTATATATATTATTCAGAGAAGCAGAGTTATTAAGAAAAACAAATTCATCATCTTCCTTTTTAGCTAATAAGGTTAAAAATTTTTTCCCAATTCTATTTAAAATATAGTATTTTTCTTTTAGTAATAATTTGCTAGAATTAAAAATTTGACTACCTAATATTCTAAAAGATTCAGTTTTTATCTCTTCATCAAAAGAAGCCATTCCAGTTAATAGTAAACCTAAAAGTCTATCTAAACGAAATTGATTTAGATTTTCTTTTTCTTTAAATCGTTTTTTATAATGAGGATAATTTTCAATACAAACTCCAATGGTTTTTAATAATAAAAATCCAATTTGGGTATT
>NZ_DATHXO010000052.1:0-2085 GCF_035459645.1 Schnuerera sp. | reverse complement strand
ACAAAAGAAAGGATTAGAGATAGTGGATTATGGCAAGTAAATGAATTATATAAAGATGGTTTTGATGAGGATGATTTTATTAAATTTAAAAATGAACTAATAGGTAATATTAATAATTTAGGAATTTAGTGTTTCTCCATCTTAAAAGATACTTTGCAGCTCAATTTGATTGATCATGATTAATGACTATTGTTAGCCTTAATAATTGTTTAATCCAGTCACGCAATTTTATGCTATTATTCTATTTAAGGAGCATTCCTGTAATAAATAAAAATCACATTTGAATAAAAAAATACCACCTGTTAAAATACAAGGTGTCAGGGAATTCCTGCAGGAAAAACTGACCCTTAAATTAAATAACAGGAGGTATTCTAAAATGAATTATACACAAAATGAAAAGATTAAGCAAATAGATATTGATACTTTAATTATTGGAGTTGATATTGCTAAACATACTCATGTTGCGAGAGCACAGGATTACAGAGGTGTAGAGCTTGGTAAAGCTCTTGCATTTAATAATTCAATTGAAGGTTTTAAAAAATTAGTTAATTGGTCTAAAGATATTTGTATGAAAAATGAAAAAAGTAAAATAGTTGTAGGCATGGAACCAACAGGACATTATTGGTTTAACATAGGACATTTTCTAAGTGGAGAAAATATTAAACTAGTTCTAGTAAATCCAATGCATGTTAAAAAGACTAAAGAACTAGATGACAATTCACCTACGAAAAATGACTTAAAAGATGCTAAAGTAATAGCTCAACTAGTGAAGGATGGAAGGTACTCAGAACCTGTAATTCCTGAAGGTATATATGCAGAATTAAGGGTAGCAATGGATGAAAGAGATGATATTAATAGAGAATTAGGATCAATAAAAAATAAAATCCATCGATGGATAGACAAGTATTTCCCTGAATTTCCAACTGTTTTCAAAAATATAGAAGGAAAAACTTCTTTAATAACACTTAGAGAATTTCCATTTCCTAAGGATATATTGAAGCTAGGGGAACAGGAAATAATAAAAGTTTGGAAAAAAGACATTAAGAGAGCTGTAGGCCCAAAAAGAGCAAAGAAACTTTTAAAAACAGCTAGAATATCAGTTGGTATTCAAACAGGCATGCATATGGCCAAAAAACAGCTTATGAACCTGCTAGATAGATATGAAATGCTTACTAATCAAATGGAAGAATTGATGATATTTATTGAAAAAATATTATCTCAAATACCAGGGGCTCAAGAGATGCTCTCAATACCAGGTGTTGGTGTAACAACTGTAGCCGGATTTTTATCTGAAACAGGAGATTTGAATAATTATTCTCATCCAAATCAGATTCGAAAACTTGCAGGATTAAACTTAAAAGAAAATAGTTCTGGTAAACATAAAGGGAAAACAACGATATCTAAAAGAGGAAGGCATAAATTAAGGGCTATTCTTTTTAAGGCAGTTATGCCAATGGTAAGTAAAAACAATGAGTTTAATAATCTCCATAGATATTATACAACACGAAATAATAATCCATTAAAAAAGAAACAATCATTAATAGCATTGTGTAATAAGTTGATCAGAATTCTATTTGCTGTAGGCAAAAAGAAAACAATGTATAATTCAGAAAAATTATTAGGTGATATGAACTTTGAATATTTAAAAAAAGCAGCTTAAAATGAAAGTGATATTACAGGAAACTGCACTATCTTAAGCTTTTTATAATATAAACTTATTTAAGAATTTTGAACTTTGAAAAAGGAAGCTGAAGAGAGCTGGTAGAAATTTATTCCATAAGGACATAGATCCCGTAAAGGAGCATTTCCAGCCTCCACCTCATGGATAGATAGAACGAAGGAATTTAGGGACAAATAGATCCTGTGAGACATGGGAGGGTAAATCACCATGAGCCATTGTGGAGATTTTGAGAGCGATTATATTCGTTTTTAGCAAAAATAGCCGTATGTCTATTTAAACGCAGCCCTAAAATCCATATATTTGAATATTTTATACTAATATCCACTAGCTTCTTTTTAAAACTATTAGAAATTCTAAGAATAAGTGAGTATTTTGAAGATAAATTTAAATTATAGAGGGAGGTA
>NZ_DATHXO010000051.1:0-3082 GCF_035459645.1 Schnuerera sp. | reverse complement strand
TTAATTCAATATAGTCCCTATAATCTCCTAATATAGTTTCTTTGTCCATATATTCAGCTCTAATATAAAGCCTTGGGTACTGCCCGATTTTGCTTCTGGTTGCAAGGTTTGGAATAGCATATTTCATGGCCTCGTCTAGTAAATATAAATCTTCATCCTTAAGCATAGTTTTTTCAGCCCTATTACCACTTACTACCCCAGAAAAAGCAATTAGTGAATATTTAACTCTAAAATCTTTACCAATTGTTCCTTGAGTAGCTCTTTCACTGGCTGAAAAGTGAGAGGTAATACTTGATTCGAGAAGTTCCACTTTATTTAAGGAGTATCCCCAATTAAATTGTATGGGACCTATAAAAGTCTTATTGTCTCTTTTAACCGTCATAGTGGCACCAAACATCCTCACATCAGTTAAATTGTCTAATATCCATTCATTTGAAGAATCCTTTAAATCCTTTATTCTTTTATCGGCAGTTACTGGCTTATCATCTACTCTTCTAACGAATATATCATGACCTTTTGCATGTATAAAATCTCTTATATATCTTTTTAGTCTTAAATCTGATACTAAATTCATCTCCCGTTCATAATCCATACGAGGCCTATTCTCCTCATCTGGATCCCCGTTAGGGTTAGTAAGTTTTGCATCATAAAGATATAATATTTCATTATTGGTTATGGTCATTTAAAACATCCCCCTTCTCTCTTAACATTGGAATAGTAGTTGCAAAAGAATACCCTGAAAGAAGATAAAACAAACTTTCATCTTTATTTAATTTCCAGTTATCAATATTTCCATCTAAGAATCTTTTCATTTCAAAGAAAGTCACTTCATTGTATTGTCGTATCTTTTCTTGATTTAGTTTGTTAAATACATCCTTTGTAAGCCTAATAATCTTTTGCTTGTCTATACCGTTAAAATTAATTTTGTTAAGTATAGGTTTACTTCCTTCTTCTGTTCTCTTATACTGAACATTTCCTATTTCTCCTATTAAATAACCTAATAAAAACATTGCAGTTTCCTGTTCGTCATACCCTATTTTTTCAATATAATTTTTAATATTGTCTTTAACCTTTAATTCAGATACATCCAAACCTTCTCCCTCCTTTAAGCAACCCATATATTCAAGAAATTTAATGTACATATTGGCTCTCATGACATAGAACTCTAATATTTCCTCCTTTGGATTTATATTATAAGAATCCTTAGAAAGTCTTATTATTTTTATACATTCTATTAGATTTTTTATAAGATGTTTTTTATTCAATTTTTTACCAGTAAGTATAGCATCATACGTCTCAAGAACATCTCTATATTCAACAGCTTCTCCACGACTTATTCTTATAGGGGTCATGAAATATATTGTACTTAGAGTAATTGCACCTCTATATTTCTGTCCTAAAACTTTTTGAAAATCTAAAAAAGCTTTCTCTGATGAAATTCTAATTTTCTCAAAGATAGAAGGATTTATGTCTTTTATAAGCCTTTGTATCTTTGTTGCTTTTTGGCTTCTTTTGAAAAACATGAAGTTTAAAAGAAAATAGCTACTTTCATCTCTTAAATCTAATGCCCCTGATATTTCATCCCTTAAACCCCTCATTCCTTCATAGGATTTTACGGTATTAAAAGAGTCAACTATCTTATTAGCAGCTATATTTAAATCATTTTTATTTAAAGGTTGTCCATAAATAAATTGAGGGATTATATATACATCAAAAGCTGCAAGTCTACTAGCTAATCTATTCATTATATAGTTTTCGCCAGCTAGATATTTAAACATACAATCTAAGCACATTTGCATGTTTTTATAATAGTTTTTTGTGGATACATCACTGGCAAATATAAGTTGGTTAGTCGTATAAAATTTAATTTTCGTCTTAGTCATATCATGGGATATATCTTCGGTACTGCCGCAAATACAACATACTCCATTGTTTCCTTTGCCATCTTTAGATTTCGGTTTCTTAGACTCTATTACAGCTTCCTTATACTCCTTGAAATTTGTTAAAGGTTTTCCATCAATAAATATAATGTATAGACCTATATCCCCTGGTTCTATTCCCTTTTCTTCGTTTAGATATTTGTCAAACTTTATTTTGATTTTCTCTAAAAGTACCTTTCCCAGTTTTTTTTCATTATCTAATTCTGATTTTGTTTCTTCGAAAAGGTTTTCCATTGTTTTATCAATAGTTATACATTTTTCTAAATCTAAAGCATACCGATATTTGGACTTCATTCCTTCTCCAAAATCTACATAGAAATTTTTAAGTATTTGTTGGATTTTTTTATTTAATTCTAATCCTAAATCTATTTGGGAAAGATTATAGAGAGTTTCTGTTAGATGATAATTACTAGATGTGCTGGATGCATACCATTGTGCAGCATTAGAGCCGTCTGCTGATCCTACGAAGGTATATTTTTTTGCTGTATTGCTATCAATTTCTTCATTTACATCAATTTCTAACTTATCTTCTTCTAATAAAAAGTTAAATTTTAGTACATTTAATTGTTTATTTCTTCTCTTAGGTTGAAGTTTTTCAATGAAGTTTAGTATGGGGTCGTCAGATTTTAATACTTCTCCCATTTGTATTATTCCTTCAATGATCGTTCTCACCTCCTAATATCTTTTCTATATCAATTTAACACAGCCAAATCCTTGGCTATTTTTACTGCCTAATCCTGTGTCCAATCCTAGTTGTAGCAATGATGGTATTCCTTTCATTATAAATTTCCCTGTATATCCTTTTATTATGAAACCTTTATATTTTACAATAGATAACCTAGTAGAACCTAAAGGTTTTATATCCATTTCCGATTCAGGTGGCTCTTCTGAGTAAAAAGCCCTATATTTATTTTTTAGATTATTCTCAATCATTTCTGCAAATTCTTTTTCTTTTGGATTGAAATAATATGTGAATTTTTTTCCATCTTTTCTATATAAAGTACTATACGTAGAAATAGGAGATAAGGTACGTATTGTTATTTCTTCACTATTTACATTTTCCTTTTCAACTGATAATTGTTTAACTTCTAAATAGTTGTTTCCTAGCTGTACTTTTTGTCGATTTAGAAAACTATTACCAA
>NZ_DATHXO010000050.1:0-3437 GCF_035459645.1 Schnuerera sp. | reverse complement strand
CCAATTTGTATTCCCATTTTATAGGCATAGCTCATCTTCTCATACATTTTTTAGCACCCCATCGATAACATAATAAAAATTAAAAAATATCCCTAAATTGTCATATCGTAAACACCTATCGACCTTTGTGTCAACCATGCACCTTACACCCCATTTTTACCCCTCAAAACTCATACACCCCCATCATATCGTTGAACCCTACTAATATCAATGCCTAGACACCATTTCTCCCTACCTCGAACACCACCTATCGTAAAATCACCATTTTTCACATAAACAACAAACACCCCTCAAATGCACTAATATCAATGCTTACACCCACATTACAAAACATTCATATCGTATCATAAAAAATCATACAAAAATCACATCAAAATCACCTCAAAATCTACCTAACCCATTGAAATTTCAACATTTGTATCGTGAACATCAAATTTCTCATAAAAATACTAATTTCATATATTTTCATACAAAACTATATAAAAACTCATATAAAATTATAAAAATAATAATATTATTCCCATTTTAATTTTTATTATACAAATTTACAATAAAAAAAGAGAATAGATAATTAAATCTACTCTCTCAAAATTAATATTCAGTTGTATATGTATATTTTTATATTTATTATTTAAATTTTATTTATACAAGAAAACAAACATGGATGGACTTAAAAAACATCTTTTCGTTTTTTAAGGACAGCCTAAGACAAATCAATTACCACAAACTTAAGACAACCCATAAAGTTAAACACAGGATATTTCTATTACAACCATAAAGCTTTGATTGATTTGGATTATGTTTTATTATAAAGTGGCTATGAGTCCTCTTATAGAGTATATATAAGAGAAGATTTAGCCACTTTGATATTTAATTATATTTTTATATAGTGTGTTCTAGAATTAGATATATCTATTCTTCTATCAGTGCAAAATTGTTTAAATATAGGTGATTTAATTGCATTGCTTAATGTATTTCTGGCTTTAAAACCACACAATTCTCTTAAATCTGATTTTTTAATACCTTTATCAGTTAACATGCCTCTTGTTTCAAGTAATTCTCTATATATCATATTGTCTTGAATCTTCATTATTTGTTTAATTAATATTTCTTCTTTTGTGAGTGCTTTTTCTTTGTTTTTATATTCGTATTCATGTTCATAATCTAATTCCCAATCATATAATATATTTATATTTGGCATAGCTTTTTCAATTAATTTATCTACTTTCTTATCTTTATTTATCATATATACATGTGCTTCAGGTGTATCTCCATCTTTGTACATTCTACATCTAATTCTATTTATTCCTTGTATAAGTTCTTTAGCAATAATAGAAATTCTAACATCTTCAAACTCTTTTTGTAAATATCTTCTTGCACCATTCATAGGAATTAATGTTGTATCTAGTTTTAAGAAATTTGATACGTCACTATTGGCGTTATATAATATTGGGTATGTTGTTTCTCCATATATAGGAATACCTATTAAGAATAGTTTATTGTATGTTGCCCAGTTGTTTTTACCTGTAAATGCACCATAATATGTAAAGTCAATTTTAAAGGGTATGTCGGTTTTACAGCCAATTTCCGTTTCAGCTTCATAAAACTTCTTTTTAAATAAATTTATATAATCTTTATTATTTAAGATAATTAATATTTTATCATCATCTTTTGCATTAGATTTTATATCTTTTATGCAACTATCAAGCAAACCTTCGTTTAATCCTTTTTCTATTGTGCTTCTACTCCCAGTAATCTTATCAAATATATGTATATATGTATTATTGTATGTTTTGAATTCTGGTAAATCTACTAATATATAATCATCATTTATGTCATATAGGCAATTTATTTTAGCTGTAGCATCTAATTGAACAGTATAAAACAATAAATTATTTATATTTATGTAGCTGTATGTAGTAATACATTTTTTATTTATGTCGTTTGAATATTGTATATATCCACCGTGTCTAATTAAATCTACAATTGCTAAATATGCTTCTTGAGTTGCTCTATCTCCTTTGTTAAAAATACATTGATCTAACTTTTCTGGTATTTTTATATCTAAATGTATAAATTCAGCCGAATTTCTTTTCATGTCATAAGGCTTGATAAACTCTTTCTTAATTTCTGCTATGAAGTTATAATATAAATTAAACAAACTTTCATTTCCCATATTCAATATGGCATTTTCTACTAACATAATCGTTTGCAATGTGATTGGCTGTATTTGTACATTAGACATTTCTTCGTCAATAATTAATCTTTTTCTGTAATAACAATTATATTGGGAATACTTATCACTTACATTTGCATCTGTCCATTTTAATATTCTATCACAATCATTTTGTCTTGATAATTCTTTATAGCCTTCGTGGCACATAACTAAAATTGGATATTTTAAAAGATCTTTCTTTTTGATTTGATTTTTAGGTTTATTATTTTTGTTTTTTCCACTGTGATATGCATAGGCAACCTCTTTACTACTCTTTTTATTTATTGCATTTGCTGTTTCTTCACAATCATTTTGTGTTAGTTTTAGTATTATTGTACCTGAATACTTAAACAAAACAGGATCATTTACCATATAAGAGGTTGCATTTATTAATGCTGTAGATTTTCCTCCGCCTGTAATCATTGGTAATGTGGCTATTTTCTGTTCCTTATTATAATACATTATGTAATATATTACTTTTGCAAGTGCATTTCTGTATTCTTTTGATATAGTTCTACCAAATGGTAAATCATCAATAGTAAGTTCTAATACATCTTTAATCTTTTGTTTTAATATCTCTTTAGGAACATCTTCTCCATATTCAAAATTCATATGGAATGGTTCTTCTTCAAACATAAAATTCCTCCTTTATTTTTATATTTATTGTTTACTTATTTCTTATTAACTACTATTCCACAAATTACCACCTCCAAATAAACATAACCTATAGACATAACTCACCAAACTATCACCATATACTATAAGTGTAGCATAGATAATATAGCTTGTCAACTATTTTTATATTTGCTATTTAATAATTCATTTCGCTACGCTTCATTCATTATTATTGATTTTGATAAATGGCTATTTAACTTGTATTAGCCTGTATAAACTGTCTTTATATATTTCAGTATTATTGCATATGTAAATACATCTCTAATTACCTATATTAAAATATATGTAATATGTATTATTTTTAAAATTATAGATATACTATCATAATGAAAATATAAATAAAGGGCGTGATTATTTTCAACGGAATAACTCACATTGCTATTGCAGTAAGTATATATTTTTATAATTTATGTTTAACTTATATTATAACGGGTATCTATATAATATAGGGGGTAATTTTGTGTTTCTAAACAATAAATATAAAAACGCTTGACAAACTAAAAATAGTATGATATTGTTATATTATAGGGTGGTGATATAGATGAGT
>NZ_DATHXO010000049.1:0-17821 GCF_035459645.1 Schnuerera sp. | reverse complement strand
GATAAAATTTGGTATAGCCTATTCCATGGGTTATAATATAATCTCTTTCATCTCTAATTGGTTTAGGGGTAATACTCCAAATTAATCCAATACTATTATCTGACAAATAGATTATTTCTCCTGGCCTTTCCATTATTGGGTCGTTATACCAAGGGGTTAGTTTGTTTTCTCTACTATTTTTAGACCAAGTAAATCCAGTACCATGTTCAGTAATTATAGACCCAAAATCTGTATTAGCTAATACATTTATCCAAGGCAAAGGAGTATTTACATCCTTTGTAAGTTTAATAATATATTCCTTGCCGTTTTTTGAAAATCCACCATATCCGTTATAATAGTCTAAATCAATAGTTATATCCTTTCCTGGATATTCAACTAATTCTTTATTATACTTTTTAAATGGTATCGTATTTTCTTTAGTTTCCGCTACTTTACTTCCTTCCTCTGTTTTTATAATCACTGTTGCCCATTTGTAAAATAATGATATGTCTTCTTCTGGTATAGTGTTTACATTCCTAATAAATACTCCTCCAGATATATCAACTACATTTCCTCTTCTTTCATAAACCACTTCTCGTATATTTTCAAACAAAGGCTGATAGTAGATACTGTCCTCATCATTTAATATAACTAAATTTACTGTTAATCCTTTGTAAGACCAGTATTCATGAGCATCTAATAGTTGGATTAAAGTCCCTATACCTTCCATTGATTTTATAGTTGCCAAAATTATAGGATTGTCGCCTGAAATTCCATAAGCCCATAATCCTTCTTTTCCTTTTACATTTTGTTTTAATATTGATTCATATGGTTGTATTAAATTCTCATTTAGATAGAATAAATAAGGAAGTAGTTCCTCATATAATTTTGAATTCGACTTATTTAAATTTAAATATCCTAATTCTGCCTGAGATTTTGTTTTATAAAGGTCTATGCCTATTTTTATATTTCCCTTATTATCATATTTATTTAGTATATCTATGGCTTCATTCTTACTCTTAGCTAAAGCCGTGATAAAATAGATATCTGTTTTCTCTTTGGGTTTTAATTTTATCTTCTTACCTATACTCATAATTGGATCTAACACTACTCCACTTGAATTAGTTAGACCTTTAATTACTCCTTTTGGATTATTAAATGAATTACCTCGTCCCAAAAAATTTCCTCTATTAGTTTCGTATTGAAAATTTTCTTCTCCATTATCGAATGTTTTTACTCCATGAAGGATCCAATTATCTTCAGTGTCTTCTCCTCTCGTCTTTCTATGTGCTAAAATAGCTTCTTGTTCTTCTAACACTTCTGTTTTGACAAATAAATTATTAAAAGCGGGATGAGCTAAATCTGAAGATAACCTTTCCCCTACTATCTCAAAGTAACTTATGATTTCTAATATAATTTCTTCATCTCCATTGTTTGTTAGCCTTACTTTCCTTATCTCTCCATTTTCTTCAGGTAACAAAAATATATCCATTTTTGTTTCAATGTTTTTATCTTTGCGTCGGAAACTAGCTTTGTCTATAGAAAATTCTACATTATAATAGTCGGATTCCTTATAAGTTGGAGCATAGGTTGTTGACCATAAGTTATTATTTTTCACATCTTTGATATATATAAACTGTCCATAGGGAATAGATAAAAAATCCTTTCTCCATCTATTGATAAATATATCATCATTTTTTGAAAATCCTTCTCCTCTATTATTAATCATTAAAGTATAGGTATCAGAAGATAGGAGATGGCATTTTATATTCTGTAAATCTTCTTTACCATATATCCTTTTTTTCAATTTTTCTTCTCTTTTTATATCAACAATTACTTCTTCTAAATTCTCTTTTTCCTTAGATATAATTGGGTTGATTGGTATTTTTTCCTGTAATAAAAATTCTCCACATTTCATTTGGGAATCTCTGTGAAATCTTTTTATTAATATATTATCATTTATGAAATTGTTTATAGCTGCAAAAATCATCCCCTGGTGATGGCTCATATAAGACTTAACTATACCTTTATCTAAATGAGAAGGTAATCTATTAATACTATAATCTATAGCTTCATAAAACCCATATTTCCCTTCTAAACCTTCTTTTTTGAGTCTTTGTATATTATTTAATACTTCTATTGGTTTAAAATTCAACGCTAAAAAAGTAGAATATGGAGATATAACTAATTCATCCTTTAACCCTCTTTGAAAACCTAAAGCTGGGACGCCAAAGGCTTTGTACTGGTAATTAAGCCTATTATCAAAAGCAAAAAATCCAGATTCTGAAATCCCCCAAGGCTTATTGTTTTTCTCCCCATAATCTATTTGAACATTAATCGATGTTTTATAAGTTTCATCTAATAATGTATTTTTATAGTTTTTCAACACCAAAGCAGGCATTAAATACTCAAACATGGTTCCTGACCAAGAAGCAAGGCTTATATGATTGTTTTCCATAATTATTGACTTCCCTAATTTCTTCCAATGTTTTAAAGGTACTTCTCCCCTTGATATAGAAATATAAGATGAAATTCTGGCCTCAGAAGCTAATAAATCGTAATGAGAGTCTAATATCTTTTCTTCCTTTACATTATAGCCTATATAAAAAAGGTCTTTTACACAATCATATAAAGGCCTAAATTTAGTATTATCTATTATATTCTCAATCCTAACCACTATATCTTCTATCTTTCCTTTTTCATTTGAATCTTCTATATATTCTTTCAAGCCTTCTTTAAGTACTATCAAGTAAGATATAAAATTCCCACTATCTACTGTAGAAACGAAGACCGGCCTTAGAGGTTCTAAAGTTTCTGTGTCGTACCAATTATAGAGATGTCCTTCCCATTTTTCCATCTTCTCTATGGTATCTAAAGTCGATTTAACTAAGTCTACCATCTTTTTTGTGGTTATAAAATCCATATCTCTGCTAGAAAGTATAGATAGCAGATAAAAACCTATATTAGTAGGAGAAGTTCTATTTGCTATTCCATTATATGGATATTCTTGAAAGTTATCTGGAGGTAGATAGTTATTTTTGCCATCTGCAAAGGTTTCATAAAAATTCCATGTTTTTTTTCCTATTTCTTTTAGTAATTGTAATTTTTCTTCTTTAATCTCTATAGCTTCTACTTCTTCTCTACTAATTTGATAAGCCATAATAGGTCCTATAGACCATAGTATACCAACGACTAAACTAATTATTATATTAGATGAATTAAAAATATAAGTTAGAACTACTAAAATTAAGGCTAATAAAAAATTCCCTCTCATCAGCTTGAAATAGCTGGTTATATCATTGCCTAGTTTCCTTTCCATATCAAAAGCTGTTGTCCACTCTAACAAATTCTTCTTGGAAATAAATACCCTATATAGTGTTCTAACTATGGCATCAATCATAATTAATCCTTCATGAGGTAAAAACATGAAAATTAATAAGCCTTGATATAAATAGGTCTTATATCCATATATAATATTACTATTTAATTTCATCTTTTCAACTTTAAAATTTCTATATGCTAAAGCTTCTAATGCCATCATTATTATGGGTAATAATAAAACTACTAAAGCTAATCCTATCCAAACAAAAATATTTCCAGGGAAAAATGCCAAACTTAAAAATACGTTAAATAGTAAAGATACAGATAAAAGACTTCTTCTCATATTGTCTATAATTTTCCATTTAGATAAAGAAGAAATAAGTTCCCCATATTTTCCAACTAGCCATCTAATTAATTGCCAATCTCCCCTAACCCATCTATGTTGCCGCATAATATAGGAACTATATTTTTCAGGATACCCGTCTATCAATTCTATATCCGTTGCCAGTCCAACCCGGGTTAAACTTCCTTCTAAAAGATCATGACTAAGTATGGAATTTTCAGGAATAACATTGTTTATACAATTTTTAAATACTTCTATATCATATATTCCTTTTCCTGTAAAAATAGCTTCTCCAAATAAATCTTGGTAGATATCTGATACTGCTGTACTATAAGGATCTATACCACCTGCTCCTGCAAATATACGAGTAAACAAGGATTTATTGCTACTTTCAATGTCCACTAATATTCTAGGCTGTATTATTCCATAGCCATCTTTGACTATTTTTTTATCTTTATCTATTATTGCTTTGTTTAATGGATGAGATATAGTGCCTATTAACTTTTTAGCTCCTTCTATAGGTAATTTTGTATCTGCATCTAAAGTAATAATGTATTTTATTTTCCCTTGAAGTTTTGAAATATCCCCTGAAATAACATTAAAACTGGTGTTTTCATCTCCAGATAATAGATTATTCAACTCAACTAAAGCTCCTCTTTTCCTTTCCCAACCCATCCATCTTTCTTGAGTCTCAGAATAAACTCTCTCTCTATGGAAAAAATAAAATATATCTTCCTTTGAAGCATATTGATCATTTAACTTTTTTATTGCCTTTAATCCCTTATTAATTATTATTTCATCTTCTAAAGCTATCTTACCATCACTATCTTTAAAGTCTCCTACAAGACCAAAATATATATTCTCTAGTCTATTTGATAGATAATATATTTCTAAGTTTCTAACCAATTCCTCTACCCTGTCTTCACTAGGAAGCAAAGTTGGTATAGCAACAAAAGTTGTATATTCTTTTGGAATTCCTTCTTTATAATCGACTTTTGGTAAAACTTTCGGTCTAAATTTTTTAGAATAAAAATAGTTTACAATATTTATGGAAATAGTTATTGCTGGGATAAATACTATAAAAAAAATTAGAATACCCCAATATATACTCCCTTCTTTGTATCCATATCTACTAAAAACAATGGATATTAATAAGGATATCAATACTATTGGTAAATAATAATAACTATATTTGCTTAAATATATGCTATAATTTTTGTCATTCTTGCTAAAATAATCAAAAATTTTTTTCCTACCTTCATGTATAATATAATAACCAATATGGGCTTCTCTTTCGATAAAATCTTTTTTATATTCTTCTTTTGCAAATTCTAATGCCTTTTTAGACAACATTATTTCCTGTACGTTGAAAACTTCTGCTAATTTTTGAATTTCATGTTTATAATAACCTTTTGATTGAGAATCCATTTTTTCATATATTTTTAAAGGATCTTCAAGTAGAACCTTTTCCACTACACATATTTCATTAAAAATGGTTTCCCAATTTAAGGAAGAAATATTTCTCAAAGAGGTAATACAATATCCTAGAGAAATTTTGTACTTAGATTGAAGTATATATACTTTCTCTAATATCTCTTCAATACTTCTTCCAATATAATCTAGTTTTATGTCTATTTTATCTAATACTATCTGAAAATCTTCTTTTTCTTCCCTAATCTTCCTGATTATTCTTTCTAATTTTGTAGGAGTCATTCCATGTATGTTTTCAATAATTTCTTCTATATTCTCTTCTATAGATAAGTCTATATTGTCTATTTCTCTCCAAGATTCATTTATTTTTAAAAAATGCTTTGAAACATTTCTAATATACTCTATTAAACCTAAAGTAAGATATCTTGAAAACTGGGCTATCTCTTCTAAAGATAATATCTCTTCCCTTTGAAATTCATTAATAAACTCAATAATATTGTCCTCTGTAATACTTCCTGCACTATGGGATATATACTCTAAAGCTAAAAGATAAATTCTAGGATAACCTTTAAAATTACCTGTTTCTATCACATTTAATACTATTTTTCTATCCTTTTTTATATTAGCCTTTAACTCTTTATATACTAGCTCTATTAAATAAAAATTATCCAGTAACCAATCAGTACCCTTTGGCAAAGATTTACCTTCGGATATATCTCTATTCAATTTTAAGTAGGATTTTTCTATTTCTTTGAAGCTTTGGTCTAATCTATATAAAAAAAATTTCTTTGTATTAGTCTTTTTAATGGTTTTATATAGAGTATGGATTTCTTCCCCTGCCAATAATCTATTTATATCTTTTGTCCACATCTCCTTTAACCTTCCTTTCACTTGCTAGATTATGAGATTAATCTTTCAATAAATTTCTAATTTTTTTATCATATTTTATCCATAATTCTTCTGCATATTCCTCATTATCTCCTTCTATATATAGATTAAACCTAGGCTTTTCTTCATCGGGGATTATTAATGCCCAACCCTTATCATCAATAAATCTAATCCCCTCTTTTAGTTCCACGCCTTCTTTTCTATCCTCTGTTAATCTCCTAATAACATTTCCCTTATTATCCCATGTACAGGGTATTTCTTTTCTAAAGTAAAAATACTCAGGAATTTCCTGCAATAATTTGTTTATTACAATGTTTTTATCTACAAGATAATCAATAATTTTTCCTGTAGCCCATATACCATCAAAATTAAGTACAAACTGAAAATCTAAGTTCTTTTTAACTATAGTTCGTATTAAATCTGAAATATTGGATTTAGTATAAACGGTACTACCATTATGCTCCTTAGCTATTTTTTCTATTATCCTTGGAAAATTATAGGGAACTGCAGCTTCTTTAAGTTCTCCAGTTTTAAAACCTATTAAAAAGGATAATAAATTGAATTTTTCATCTTGTATAATATTGAATCCATCGGTTAATGCTATTTTTTCACCATCTCCACTATAAAAAACACCTAAATCTCCATCTTCTTCTAATACTAAATTTTTGATATCTTCTATTCCAAAATTATTATTATATTCTGCCGTTATTACTGTGCAACCTATTTTAGTCAAATATTTTTTTGCTAAATTTACAATATTTTTTGAGGGTGAAGCGATAACAAGTTTAGGTTTTTTGTTTTTAATTTTATTAATATTTTTCAATCTTTTTGTACCCTCTTTTAAATAGATAGATGAAAAGTTATATATATTAACTGCATTTTCTATTTCATATCCTTCACATCTTTTGTAGTCTTCTATGACCATAGAGTTTTCTATTTTTCTTTCAGTACCTTTATCAATATTTCCTCCTTTGCTATTTAAAATTTCTATATATACATTACTTTTGTTAAATTCATCTGTCCTTATCTGAACTCCCCCATCAGCTTTGAAATACCTTACTCCAAACCTGCACATAGGCATAGTGCTATCTTCAATATCGATTACTAAAGAACCAGTGGATAAAATCCCAGATATAATAGATGCTTTTATTGATTTAGATAGATTTTTTTCATCACTATTTACTATAAAAGTTCCCTTTCTTTTAATCACAGTAGCTAAGCTACTTCCTAATTTAACTGCTATTTCTGGAGTTATGGTAGTATTGTAAACTCCAAAAATATTCCTAGAACCAAAAAGCTTTTTAGATGCTTTTTCTTCCCATACCATATTTTTATTTAAAGTAATATTTTCGTCTATTGTCTTATGTGGCCATACTTTCACTTTAGGTTTGATAGTACTATTCTTTAATATTCTGGAATGGGATCCTATTACTGCACCTTCAAAAATTCTATTTCTTTCATCTATTTTTACATCATTACAAAGAACAGCTTTTCGAATTTCGCAATTATTAGATATATTTACATCATCCCAAATAATACTTTTCTTTATAGAGGTATCTTCTCCTACAATACAATTATTCCCAATTATGCAATAAGGCTCTAAACTTGCTCCTGCTTTTATTATGGAATTTTTCCCTATATAAACAGGTGGATATATTTTTGTACCCTTTTCTATTATAGTTCCTTCTCCTACCCAAATTCCTTCTCCTTGATTTTGTCCTAAAAGATAATGCTTGTTGTCTCTTGACAGTATATCTTTATGAGTATTTATATAAGTATTTAAATCTCCAACATCACACCAATATTCTTCAGCTATATATCCATATATAGGCATATTATCTTTAAGTAGTTTAGGAAATAAATCTTTGCTGAAATCGAAGTTTTCTCCTTTTTTATAGTATTGAAAAACCTCTGGTTCTAATATGTATATACCTGTGTTAATAGTATCGCTAAATACTTCACCCCAACTAGGTTTTTCTAAAAATCTTATTATTCTTCCCTCTTCATCTGTTATTACTAATCCATATTCTAATGGAATCGGTTCTCGTTTTAAAACCAATGTAGCTTTAGAGCCTTTTTTAATATGAAAATCATAAGCTTTTTTTAAATTTATATCAGTAAAAGCATCTCCACTTATTACTATTACTGTAGTATCTAAAAATTCTTCAGCATTTTTTACGCTGCCACCTGTACCTAATGGTTTTTCTTCTATATAATATTTAATATTTGCATCAAATTTAAAACCAGAACCAAAATAATCCATGATCATATTAGGTAGATAATGTAATGTAACAGCTATATCATTTATTCCGTGTTTTTTCAATAGTTCAATTCCGTATTCCATTACGGGTTTGTTAAAAATTGGCACCATCGGCTTAGGTAAATCACAAGTTAAAGGCCTAAGCCGGGTACCAATTCCTCCAGACATTATTACTCCTTTGATAGCGATCACTCCTTCTATGTCTATACTCATACATAGATATTTTGTGAAACTGCCCCTAATTTTATACATAAAAAACCTTCCCATTTTAAATCTGGAAAGGTTTTTACATTATTTTATGGATTCAATTCTATCCATTGTCGTTTTTTCAATTAACTTAATTTTTCTTTCAGATGAATGTTTGGTTTCCCCTTTTGAATAGATATATATTTTTATCTTTGGTTCTGTTCCCGATGGTCTTATTGCATACCAAGAGCCATCGTTAAAGAAATATTTTAGTACATTAGATTTTGGATTACCTGTATTATCTTTTAAGTAATCTATGGTTTTTGATAGCCTCATATCTTCAATAGCAGTAATAGGAGTTTTTCTAAAGGAGTCCATTATCCTATTAATCCTTTCTTTCCCTTCAATCCCTTCTAATACTATTGAAATTAGTTTTTCAAAATAATATCCATATTCTAGATATAATTCTTCTAATCTGTCTAATAAGGTTTTTCCCCTTTTCTTATAGAAAGCAGCCATTTCTGCAATTAACATAGAAGATATTACCGCATCCTTATCTCTTACAATATTACTATATACATAACCGATACTTTCCTCATATCCAAAAATAAAGGTATGTTTTTTAGTCTTATCAAATTCATTAGCCTTTCCACATATATGTTTAAAGCCAGTGAGGGTTTCTAAGGTAGTCACATCATAATCCTCTGCTATTGCTTTACTTAAATCTCCAGTTACTATACTTTTAACTATAGCTCCATTTTTAGGAATAGCATCTTTTTTATCTATTGATGATAATATATAATCTACTAGTAAAGCCCCTGTTTGATTCCCGTTAAGAAACACGTACTTTTCATCTGCATCTTTAACCATACAAGCTACCCTATCACAATCAGGGTCTGTTGCTATTAAAATATCTGCATCCTTTTCTTTGCCATATTTTTTAGCATATTCAAAAGCTTTTACATCTTCAGGATTGGGATAACCTACAGTAGTAAAGTTTGGATCTGGTTTCTCTTGTTCCGATACCACATAAACTCCTGTGAACCCTCTTTCTTTTAATACTCTTCTAACCAATTTATTACCAGTGCCGTTTAATGGAGTATAAACTATATTAATCTCTTTATCTATATCCTCATTTACACTTAATTCCTTTACCTTTTCCACATATTCATCATCAATTTCTTTCCCTATATATTGAATAAGTCCTTTATCAATTCCTTCTTCCAATTCTATTAATTTTATATTAGAAAAATCATCAATATTATTGATATTGGTAAGTATCTCTTCTGCTACGTCGTCCAGTATCTGAGAACCTTCTTCCCAATATACTTTATAGCCATTATAGTCCTTTGGATTATGACTAGCAGTAACGACTATTCCTGAAATAGTATTCAATTTCCTTATAGTATAGGATAAAAGAGGGGTAGGTCTTATATCATCAAATAAATATACTTTTATACCATTAGCCGCAAGAACTCTAGCTGCCATTTCAGAAAAATCTTTAGAAAAATGTCTTACATCATAGGCAATTGCTACTCCCCTCGCCATAGCTTCCTTGCCTTTATTTACAATAGTATCTGCTAGTCCTTGAGTAGCTAAAGATACGGTGTATTTATTCATCCTATTAGTCCCTGCTCCAATTTTTCCCCTTAGTCCTGCAGTTCCAAAGGTCAAATCCGTATGAAATCTATCTTCTATTTCTTCTTTATTGTCTTTAATAGATTCCAATTCCTTTCTTGTTTCTTCATCAAAATATTCATTTTTCAACCAATGATTATATTTGTCTATAAAATTCATTTTCAATCCTCCCTATTTAAAATCTATGATTTCAAAAATTCTAAAGCATTTCTGGCTTGAAGCAAAATCCCTATTGTTAAAGAATCTTCATCTATATCAAAATAAGATGTATGTCCGCTATGAATAATTCCTTTTTCTATATTACCAGTGCCTAACTGAAAAAAAGCAGAAGGTCTTGTTGCTGCAAAGTAGGAAAAATCTTCAACACCATAGCTTGGAAAAGGTATCTTTTTTACATTCTCTTTTCCTAATATTTGTTGACCATTTTTCCTAACAATATCCACCATATCATTATCATTGATTAAGGCAGTATAGCCCTCAGTTCTTATAAACTCTCCTTCTCCTCCCAATGTTTGAGGAATTTGCTCCACTATCTTCTTTATTTTATGTAATACCAATTCCCTTGATTCCTTGTTAAGGGTTCTAACTATGCCTTCCATTTCTACCCTGTCTGCAATAATATTTCCTCCATATCCTCCTTTAATTGTCCCAATAGTTAATACTGCCGATGATCTAGGATCTACATTTCTACTAACTACAGTTTGCAATGCTACTATTACCTGTCCAGCTATAGCAATTGCATCTACTCCATCTTGAGGATAGGCTCCATGACTATTTTCCCCATATATTATTATTCTAATCATATCAGAAGCTGCTTTCATTTGACCATATTTTATACCAATTTGCCCAGTTTTAAGATTATTATCCACATGTAAACCAAAAACTCCATCTACATAAGGATTTTCCAATACTTTTTCTTCTATCATAGGTAAAGCTCCTCCAACAGTTTCCTCTGCTGGTTGAAATAAAAACTTAATATTTCCGTTTATACGCTCTTTCATATTATTTAATATCTTAGCAGTTCCTAGTAAAATAGCCGTATGGGCATCGTGACCACAAGCATGCATTTTCCCTTCTACTTTAGATTTATATGAAACGTCTTTTTTATCATCCATGGGTAAAGCATCCATATCTGCTCTAAGGGCTACAGTTTTCCCTTGATTCTTTCCCCTAATTATTCCCACCACTCCAGTTTCTGCAACTATTTTGTTTTCTATTCCCATATGATTTAAGTATTCAATAATCTTATCCCTAGTCCTATACTCTTCCAACCCTAGCTCAGGATTTTGATGAAAATCTCTCCGTATATTTATTACCCAGTTTTTTATCTCCATCACTTTTGATTCTAAATAATCAAACTTCAATATAGAGTCACTCCTTAAGTTTGCTTTTTATTATTATAACATATTGTGGTAAAAAAAATAAGATAGTCTCTAAATAGAGACTATCTTATTATAACTCTTTAAATTAATTATCAAATTAATATACAACAACCTTATTAATCTTTTTACTATATATATGATTCAAGTCCTAATGACTCACAAGTGTATATTGTTCAGTTCTAGACAAATATCTCATCATGAACTAAAACAGATTTCCATACCGATCAAAATCTAGCGGCATTAGTCCAGTTATTATTTCCAAATTGGGATTATTTTTAGCTTCTTCTATTAAGTTTTCTGAAATAAATATATATTCCATATCTAATGTGTTTTTTATCCTAATAATCTTAACTTCTGATTCTTTTTTCAAATTGCTTGTCTTAATTGCTCCTTGAATTGCAAGCTTGTCTGTATCTAATACCATAGGAATTTTTATTGTCTTTTGCACTGTTGATGTAATTGAATTAGGGTACGTTTGGTCAAATTTCATCTTGTTAAAAAATCTTCTAGTTGTAAAATCTGATAATCCAATGCCGTTCGCATTCCCATGAGATTCTTTGGTCAGATCTAATACAACTATTTTTTTTATATCTGGACCACCACTTGCATAAGGAGTATGATACCTACCTATAATATTTGTATCCATTCCTGTTCCTGTGATATTTTTCCCTATTTCATCTATAACCAAAACATCAAATTTATCAAAACAAATCTTAGGTAGCATCTTTTTAGATTCCTTTTGCAATTCTGGTTCTAAATCTAAAATTTGCCTTTTATCCATAGCAACTATTTTATAGGTTTCATCATAAGCATTTTCTAGTAGACCAACAGCAAACACAATATTTTTCTTTTCTATAATAACTTTAGCTATTTTGGGTAAATTTTCTGCCATTTTCCCAAATCCTTGATTATGACAAACTTCTGCACCTTTTTGCTTACCCAATCCTATAGTTATCATTTTTACTAACCCACTTTCATATGGGCCACGAAATCCAACATGAGGTTTTATTCTATTGATTACAACGATACCATCTGCTTCATTGGCATATCTGTCTATATTAACTGGTAATCCATCTTCTGTTTCTCCTATTTTTACTACTTCCATGGAAGATTTAATAGGTGCTTCACAAAATTCTTCAGTTATTCCCATACTATTTAAAACCTCAATCTGTCCTTTTGCATTAGCACCTCCATGACTACCCATAGCTGGAACTCGTATAATAATGTTATAGTTTAAAAACTATATTTTCTTTTCTATCTCACTATTCTTGTGAGATAATAATTGTACAGATAGAGGTCGTAGATCACCTCCTTGTATTAGTTGTAACAATTGAAGTACTTAAAAAATTACTAGTTTATAACCCCCTCTCTAAACCAAAATCATTTTAAACAAAATTCTAAATACTATTAATGTCCTGTAATTTTAATATGAACATCTAATTTATACAATACTTTTTTATATTTACTTACTCATTTTGTAAAATTAATTATTACTAGTTTACTAGTCTTATATGTTTAGTTTTTTCGATGAATCAATCATTGAGTGAAATAAAAACATATAAACTAGTTATCTTAAACATAGCAATTTTTTAATACGAAAATCACATAATCTTTATTACAGTTGCTATAATAGCTGGTTAATTAGATGAATTGCTATTTGCCTTATATGATTTAGATGAAATGTTTCTATTAATCAATTAACTTTTCCATCAATGTACCAACACCTTTACCTAGTACATCCTTTTTACCTAATCTATAAAGAGTTCTTTCAATTGCCGACATAGTTGATATTAAATCGTGAGTATCTATATTGCCCATATGTCCTAATCTAAACATCTTTCCTGCATAAGCTCCTAGTCCACCTGCTACTACTGCACCTTCTTCAGCTAGCACCTTTCTAAACTCCCCATCATCTATTCCATCCATGTATATTACATTTGAAAGGGTAACTGCTCTATGTTCTTTTTCAGCTAATATTGTAAATCCTAATTCTTCTAATGCAGCTTGCATAGCTTTTGCTACTTTTATATGTCTTTCATATCTATCTTTAATGCCTTCTTCTTTCATAATTCTTAACGATTCTTGTAATGCCCATATCATATTTACTGGTGGAGTACCAAAGTATTTTGCTGGATCATTCATAATTGGAATCCATTTTTCAAAGTCTATATAGTAATCTCTTATAGTTCCTAAAGCTTTTCTTCTTTCTAATGCTTTAGGACCAGCAAGTACTATTGCAAGACCTGGAGCAACTCCAAAAGCTTTTTGTGATCCTGTTATAAGTACATCTATACCCATTTCATCTAAATACTCAGGTTCAGCTGCAGTAGCACATACTCCATCAACTATTAATATAGTATCTTCAAACTTTTTAACCATTTCCCCTATTTCAGCTACTGGAGCACATACTCCTGTTGAAGTATCAACATGGGTTACTGTTACAGCTTTGTATTTCTTTTCTTTTAGTTTCTTTTCAATATCTTCTACAGGTACTATAGTTCCCCATTCTGAAGATATAACATCGACATTAAGACCTTTTCTTTCACATAACTCAACATAACGATCTCCAAAGAAACCAGTAGATACTACTAATACATTATCTCCTTCTTTGGTAACGTTAGCTATTCCCATTTCCATAGCTAAAGTTCCTGTCCCTGCTACAACAAAAGCTTCTCCTTCTGTTTTAAAAATTGTTTTTAAGTCTTTTATTACTCCTTTAAAATCGTTGATAAAATCAGGGTCTCCAAAAGCAACTGTTTCTCTTCCCATTTGATCTTGAATTGACCTAACAACAGGTGTAGGTCCTGGTATCATTACAAGTTTTCTATTTTTCATTTCTATACCTCCTAATATTGAATAGTATTTATTACTAACACTACCTTTACAATTAATAGTTACAATAATTATAGATTTTACTATTGGTAAATGTTATTTTCCCCTATTAAAAATAGTATAATCTTTTTTTAAACAAATGTCAATATTATTTTATTTTTATATTATTTTATTTTTTAATGAAAACATATATTTTTACTGATATCATATCTCTTATCCGATCGCATTTAAAATCTAATTAAAAATATCTTTTCATTGTTTGTATACCGTATGAACTAATAAAATTTATCTATTATCATGGCTATTAATCTTGAATTTTCAACCTTCATAATTCACTAATGTAGTTGCTGTTTATATTAGTTTACTATTTATTAATTTAAAATTAATATAATTCTTCTTTTTTAGATGTATGAGAATCAAATATAGTAGAATGTCATTTTGGATTATTCCGTAAAACGGAAAGCATAATTGCAGGAAATACTCTATAACAAAATGCCCACATAAAGATTTTTCATAGATTCTTTAGAAGATAAATATTTATCAAGGTGCAACTATACTTAAAGCTAAAAGTTGTTATATATTTCTTGCTGCCCATTCTACATAGTCTAATTTGATTGTTTATCTTTTTAAGATTTATATATTGGTTTATTAGATATAATATTTATATGTTCTATAAGTTTTGATATCTTTAAATTTTACTTAATTTCTATATTTTAATATTAATTACTCTTATTAGTTACCGATGTTAAACTGCATTAAATACAGTGTTATTAAAATATCAAATCTAATTAGACTACTTTGAATGTTCTTGTAATAATCATATCACTTTTTTTATTACTTGAATAATTCATTTTATTGTTATATAATATTCAATACTTCGATATTAATTAGGAGAGATATTATGAACTTATTAGGAATTGAAGCTTTTCTTGCTATTGTGGAAGCACAAAGTCTGTCAAAAGCAGCAGAAAAACTTTTTTTAACTCAATCTACTATAAGTAATCGTCTAAATGTTTTAGAAAATCAACTAAATACTAAATTAGTTGAAAGAAGCCAAGGGCAGCGATTTATTACATTAACTTCTGAGGGAGAAGAATTTATTAGTATTGCAAAACGTTGGATGGCATTACAAAGAGATACAGAATTCTGGATAAATAAAGAAAGTCCTTTTAAATTAAGTATTGGTTCTGTAGATAGCTTAAACTCTCATGTATTTATAGAAATTTATAAAAAAATCATGCAAAAGGAAACTTCTTTTGAACTTAACATCAGCTCTCACTGGTCTAATACAATATTTGACTTATTAGAATCTTATGAAATTGATATTGGCCTTGTTCCAAGATTGATCAAAACAAATAGTTTATTAAGCAAACCAATATTTAGTGAAAGATTGGTTTTTATAAGTAATCCTAACTTTTCCAATTATGATGACTTTGTTCATCCAGAATATTTAAGTGTGAAAAAAGAAATTTTTTTAGATTGGGGTGGTAATTTCAAAATTTGGCATGATAGTCTGTGGGATCCAACTGATTCTATAGAAATAGTTGTAGATACTACAAGACTTATTTTTGAATTTATTGATAGACCTGATGCTTGGTCTATTGTACCAGAGTCTATTGCTCACTCTTATAAAGAAATTCAGCCTCTTAAAATTTCTGAATTCGTTAAACCTCCCCCAGAAAGAATATGTTATAAAGTTATACATAGAGACCCTCTACCAAAGATTACTGAACCCTTAAAAATTTTTGAATCATATTTACTCAAATATATTGAAAATAATCCTTTTTTAACAAAAATCTAAATTTATTCATAAAATTTGTTCATAATTGAGTTCAAATAAGTTCAAAATAAAATGATTCCTTCCATAGTATAGAAGGAATCATTTTTATTTAAATATTTTTTAACCTAATTTGGCCAAAGCTTCAAGAAATCCATCTACATCTTCTTTATATACATAACCCATGGTTCCTACTCTAAATACATCATCAGCAACTGGAGCTAATCCTCCATTTACTATTACCCCTTGTTCCCCTAAACCTTTAACTATTTCTTTAGCTTTACCTGGCGCATAAACTGCTGTTAAAGTTCTAGAAGCATATTTATCATCTTTAGGGAATATATCGTATCCAAGTTTTCTTACACCTTCTATTATTTGGTTTGTATTTTCAGAATGTCTCTTATATACATTATCTAGTCCTTCTTCAAAAATCATTTTTAAAGCCTCATCTACAGCAAATACATTATAAACTGCAGGTGTGTTAGGAGTTTGATTTATATCTTGAAACTTTCTTGCTTTTTTCAAATCAAAATAAAATTTTGTAAGATTTGAACTTTCTGCAGCTTTCCATGCTTTATCACTTAATGAGATAAAAGATAACCCTGCTGGTACCATAAGTGCTTTTTGTGAACCTGATAATACTATATCAATATTCCATTCATCCATTCTCATTTCAAGACCACCAGCACCGCTTACAGAGTCGGTTATTAATAAAGTATCGCTACCTTCTAATGCCTTACCAAATGCTTTTAAATCATTTGTTACTCCTGTGGAACTTTCATTGTGGATTACAAATACTCCTTTTGTATCTGGAGTTACATGTTCCATAACTTTATTTACATCTGCTGCCTCACCTAAATCGAACTTTACTCTAGTAACTTGTAATTTATGAGTTTCAGCCATTGTTGCAAATTGTTCACTAAAAGTTCCTATTACCGGTACTACAACATGGTCTCCAGAAGAAAAACAATTTTGTATGGCTGCTTCCATTGCCCCTGTTCCAGATGATGTTAAAATAAAAACTTCATTTTTTGTTTTAAAAAGCTTTTTCAAACCGTCCCTTATTCTTTGGTGCATCTCACAATATTCCTTCGAACGGTGAGATATGGACTTCCTATTCATTGCATTTAAAATTCTTTCAGGTACAGCTGTTGGCCCTACCATCATTACTATTTCCTTTTTCATTTTATTCCCTCCGTTTTTACTATTGTTAAATATGATTTAATATTGTTAAATATATAGTATATCAATTTTACTATGATGTCAAGTCTGTTTTTAAAATAAATAATCATAAAAAATATAGGCTGTCCCAAAATAACTTTTAAGTATTTTGAAGACAGCCTATATTTTAATTATTAATTTATTGTCTTTAGATAATTAGTCGCTTCTTTTACAATTTGTAATACTATTTGTATCCATTCTTTTTTATTTTCTTCAGTAAATCTTGCTGTTGGTCCAGATATGGTAATGCAAGCTATAGCTTCATTATTCATGTCAAACACAGGTGCACCTATACAACTAACTCCTAGTTCTCTTTCTTCGTTATCAAACCCATAACCATTCTTTTTTATTTCTTTGATTTCCTTGATAAGATCTTCCTTATTTACTATGGTATTTTCCGTATACTTTGTTAATTCTATTTCCTCTAGTATTGAATTTCGAATATCTTCAGTTTTATATGCTAATAAAACCTTTCCTCCAGCAGTACAATGCAAAGACTTGGAGTTGATCGCCTCAAAAAGAGCCTCGGCAGTAATCTGCCCTTCCTTGGCCGCGTCACGAAA
>NZ_DATHXO010000048.1:0-3208 GCF_035459645.1 Schnuerera sp. | reverse complement strand
GTGCGGACCGGTCCACAAGGCGGAACTCAGTAATGAGGTAACCAGTCCTCGGATATCAGCATGATCCACCGTCGAATTTATTGGCCGGGCCACTGCCTTCTCCCTCTTCCCCAAAACACCCCCGTGATTGAGATCATAATTGAAATTTTTAATAAGGAGATATATAGAACTACAATTAAAGATGATATCATGCCTTATAGGAAACATAAATTATCTTTAGAGCAAAAGTATTGTGTTGATACTATATTAGAAAGTGTGAATAATAAAGATAAGACTAATAAATTTTTAATTCATGGAGTCACTGGAAGTGGTAAAACAGAAATTTACCTTCAATTGGTAGAAGAAATGATAAATTCAGGCAAAGAATCTATAGTACTTGTTCCAGAAATTGCTTTAACTCCTCAAACTATAAGTAGATTTGTTGGAAGATTTGGAGATAATGTGGCTGTACTTCATAGCAGATTATCTTTTGGTGAAAGATTTGATCAATGGAGAAAAATAAAAGAAGGAAAGGTACAAATAGCAGTAGGAGCACGTTCAGCAATCTTTGCGCCTTTTAACAATTTAGGCCTTATCATTATTGATGAGGAGCACGAATCTACGTATAAATCGAGTATGAACCCAAAGTATAATGCTATTGAAGTCGCTGAAAAAAGATGTGAACAGGAAGGTGCTTTTTTAGTCAATGGTTCAGCTACCCCTTCTATTGAATCTTATTACAGAAGTAAAAATGGAGAGTTAAAATTACTAAGTTTGAAAAAGAGAATTAATGAAAAAAAAATGCCAGATGTCAAAATAGTAGATATGAGAGAGGAACTAAGTTCAGGAAATATGTCTATATTTAGTCGGGAATTACATCAAGCAATTGATGATAATCTTAAAGCCGGAAAACAAACTATTCTCTTCTTAAATAGACGTGGATATTCGACTTTTGTTTCTTGCAGACAATGTGGATATGTAGTAAAATGTAATGAATGTAGTATATCAATGACCTACCATTTAGAAGAAAACAAGTTAAAATGTCATTATTGTGGACTAGCTATAAATCCACCTAAAGTATGTCCTGTTTGCAAAAGTAAGTATATTAAATATTTTGGAATAGGTACTGAAAAGGTAGAAGAGTTTACAAAAAATATTTTTCCTAAAGCAGTGGTTAAGAGAATGGATATGGATACTACTAGTAAAAAAGGAAGTCATGAATATATCCTTGATAAAATGAAGAATAATAAAATAGATATTTTAATTGGTACTCAAATGGTAGCAAAAGGATTGGATTTTGAAAATGTAACTTTAGTTGGAATAATAGCTGCTGACACTAGCTTGAATTTGCCTGATTTTCGCTCGCCTGAAAGAACTTTTCAGCTTATTACACAAGTGGCTGGAAGGGCTGGAAGAGGTGCCTTTGATGGTAAGGTAGTGGTACAAACGTATAGTCCTGAACATTATAGTATTCAGTGTGCAAAAGAGCATAATTATTTAGATTTTTATAATAAAGAAATTGTTTTGAGAAAGGAGTTCAACTATCCTCCTTTTATTAATTTAATATCTATAGTAGTATATGGAGAAAATAATAAATATATTGAAATGAAAGCAAAAGAAATTTATGGTCTTTTGGTTAAAAACATGAAATCAAAAGATTTAGAAGAAGTAGCTGAAAATACTACAGGTCCTTTTCCAGCACCATTGGAAAAGATCAAGAAAAATTACAGATATCAGATAATTATTAAATCTAAAGATAAACATATGAAAAAGTTAAAAAAGATTATAGAGTGGGTATGTATATTAAATAAAAATAAAATTAATTTATCAGGAGTTAAATTTAATATAGATATTAACCCTAATTCAATATTGTAGGAGGAATAGATATGGCTATTAGACAGATTAGATTTGAAGGAGACCCTATCTTGAGAAAAAACTCTAGAAAGGTTACCGAAGTTAATGAAAGAATTAAAATTTTACTAGAAGATATGGTAGATACTATGTACGAAAATGAAGGTGTAGGATTGGCTGCACCTCAAGTAGGTGTTCTTAGAAGAGTTGTTGTTATTGATATTGGAGAAGGACCTATAAAGCTTATAAATCCTGAAATAGTGGAAGAAGAAGGAGAAAATATAGATGTTGAAGGTTGTTTAAGCGTTCCAAATAGAGCTGGAACAGTTAAAAGACCTGAAAAAGTTAAAGTAAAATATTTAGACGAAAATGGCCAAGAAAATATAATAGAAGGAACAGGTTTATTAGCAAAAGCTTTTTGTCATGAAATCGACCATTTAAATGGTATACTATTTATAGATAAAATTATTGAAGAGATTGAATCAGAAGAGAGCCATGAATAGGGCTGGAGGTGATAATAGTATGAAAATAGTTTTCATGGGTACACCTGAATTTGCAGTCCCATCTTTGGTATCTTTGTACAAAAATGGATATAATATACCTTTGGTTATAACTCAGACAGATAAACCTAGAGGAAGAGGCAAAAAATTTAAACCAACTCCTATAAAGGAAAAAGCTTTAGAATTAGGATTAGAAGTTTATCAACCAGAATCTATAAATTCTACAGAATCTATAAATAAATTAAAAGGTATATCGCCAGACTGTATAATAGTAGTAGCTTATGGTCAAATTTTAAAAAAAGATATATTAGAATTAACTCAACACGGATGCTTAAATATACACGCCTCATTATTGCCAAAGTACAGAGGTGCTGCACCTATTAATTGGGCTATTATTAAAGGAGAAAAGGAAACAGGAGTAACTATAATAAATATGGATGAAGGACTAGATACAGGCGATATGCTTAAATTAGAGTCCATACCCATAATGCAAGATGATGATTCTAAAACGATCCACGATAAATTGTCTAAACTAGGTGGCAAATTAATTATTGAAACTTTAGAAGATATAAAAAATGGTAATATAAAGAGCATACCACAATTAAATGAACTATCAACTTATGCACCTAAAATTTCAAAAAAAACTGGTGAAATTAATTGGAATAGCAATGGGGATAATATAATAAATTTAATAAGGGGGCTTAAACCTTGGCCTTCTGCCTATACAGTTTATAAAGACAAAAAAGTTAAAATCCACAAAGCTAAAAAAATAGAGAAATTTACTAATGATGAAAATGGAGTAATATTTAAAGTTTCTAATGACGGTATGTATGTTAATTGTTCTGACTCCTGTATCGTCGTCGAAGAACTACAATTTC
>NZ_DATHXO010000047.1:0-8034 GCF_035459645.1 Schnuerera sp. | reverse complement strand
TGGTGATACTCTTTTATATATCAGCAAAGTTACCAAAGTAACTATAATACCTTTAAATAAGTTAAATGGTACTACTGCATATAGAATTAAGGTTTTAAAATCTACTACATATTTATTTACTGCAGAGCCCATAGCTACTATTTTATCGATAGGTAGTCCAAATAGTTTTGCATAGAAAGGAATCATAAAATAGTAATTAATTATAGATATGGATATAGTCATGGCTAATACCCCTATTATCATTCCTATTATTGCATTTTTAAAAGTTTTGTTCTTATAATATAACAATCCTGCAGTATAAACGTAGATACTTCCTACTAAAAAATTGGCAAACTCTCCAACACCACCAGTACCAGAACCTTCAACTAATAAGTTTAATAAATTCTTAACTAACTGAACCAATACTCCAGCCATTGGTCCTAAAGCAAAGGAGCCTATTAAAGCTGGTACATCAGAAATATCGAATTTCAAAAATGTTGGAGCAAACCATAGGGGAAAATCTAATAACATTAATATTAAAGCAATAACAGCTAAAACTGATATCTTTACCATGGTCCTTGTATTTAGATTTTCCTTTTTTAATGTGTACATAAAAAATCCCTCCATATATTTATTTCTTCAGGGAGGTTTAATAAAACAAGCCCCGAATTAAACTTCGGGGCTTAGATAACTAGATTAACTAGACTAACTAAATTAACTATTAGTATAATCTATGATCTTCTTCCATCCAGACTTTAACTGTCGGCCTCGGAATTTCACCAAGTCAACCAAAAATTTGGCTCGCGGGCTTTACCGCCGGTGAGGAGTTGCACCTCGCCCTGAAGATATTGTTTTTATTAAATTAAGTATAATATAATATTTATCAATTGTCAACTATATTAAAGTCCTTTAACCATATGGATTGCTTCTTCTGTGTAACTAGTTCTAACTTTCATATATCCATTGAACATACTATTTACTTCATCATCTCCTGTATCGACTAATAAAGGTCTTTCTTCTAGAGACATTAGCTTTTGTTTTGAGGCTATTATAATGATATTTTCCTTACCAACTTTTTTTACTACCTCTCCACTAATCTGTTGATTCCCTCTACCAAATATATAGCCTTGGCCACCGATTACAGTAACTATTATTTTAGCTTTATTACCTTCTATATATTTTAATATATCCTTTTCATTAACATCAGAAGCAATTAGTTTTTTATTTTTAACTATATCTATACCTAATAGAGTATTAGGTAATCCCAGTTTTTCCATTATAGGTCTAGTGGAAGTACCTGAACCAACAATATATAATAGATCCTCTTCCATCTGTTCTATGATTTTATCTGATATACCATCTAAAGCTGCACCTTCACCAACTATACCACCAGATTTTTGGTTTTGAACTAATTCTGGTTGAAAGGGTACTTTCATATATCCATATAGTTTTGCTGTAACCTGCCCTTCTCTAAAGGCCTCTTCATCAATATCCATAACTTCCATCTCTTTTATATCCAATTCTTCTTCTTGAAGATATTTTAAAGCTATCTCTCCTGCAGATCTAGGATGGTTAGCATAAACACCTGAATGGATTTTTACCCCTGCTGGTATACCTATTACAGGTACTTTATTTCCTATTACATTGAAAATATTTCTTGCTGTTCCATCTCCCCCTGCAAATAGAATAAGATCTACATCCATATTGACCATCTCACGGGCTACAGTTTCTGTATCCTTTGGACTATATTTTTCTTTTTTGCCTCCAACTATTATAGGGTCAAAACTTAATTCTTTAGCTTCTTCCTCACCCATATTATCAGGACCTGTTAATAATTGAATTTGCTCTTTAATTGGAATTAAAACTTCTAAAGCCTTTTTAGCTTTATTAGGGGATTCAGGAAATGCTCCTAATTCAATAGCTTTTTTTAATACTTCTTCTCCATCAGTTCCTTTTAATCCTACTTTGCCCCCCATACCTGCAATAGGATTTACTATGAATCCTAGTTTCAAAATATTCACCTCTCTATTTTTTATAAACTATTTCTCCATTTATAATAGTCATATAAGTTTTACAATCAATATCTTTTATTGGGTTACTATCGAATATTACTATATCCGCATCCTTCCCTGCTTCAATACTACCAACTCTGTCTGAAATTCCTACTATCTCAGCAGGATTGATGGTTATTGCCTTTAATGCTTCCATCTCATCTAATCCAGATTTATGGGCTAATCCTGCACATATTGGAAGATATTGTAGTGGTATAACTGGCGCATCAGTAGTTATGGCTACCTTTACTCCTGCCTCATTAAGAACCCTCGGGGTGTCAAAGGTAAGGTTTTTCAATTCAAATTTAGATCTATTAGATAGAGTTGGACCAACTATAGCTCCTTTACCTTCTTCAGCTAAATAATCTGCTATTAAATGTCCTTCTGTACAATGGTCTAATGTAATATCTACATCAAATTCCTTAGCAATCCTTAAAGCTGTAAATATATCGTCTGCTCTATGAGCATGAGCCTTAAGAGGAATTTCTTTATTTAATACTTTGGCTAAAGCCTCCATTTTCATATCATATTCTGGCATTTTTGACGAATCTTCTTTTGCAGATTGTTTCTTTTCTAAATAGTTCTTTGCTTTAAATAAATTTTCTCTAAGTATAGCTGCAGTAGCCATCCTAGTTATTGGGGATTTTTTTTGAGATTCATAAACCCTTTTTGGATTTTCACCAAAGGCTATCTTCATAGCTACTGGTTCTTTTACTATCATATCATCTACTCTTTTACCATAGGTCTTTAAAGCTACAAACATTCCACCTATAACATTAGCAGAACCAGGTCCTGTAACAGCAGTAGTTATTCCACCCATATGGGCTTCCTTAAAGGATATATCCATAGGATTAATCCCATCTATGGCCCTTAAATGAGGTGTGACTGGATCTACCATTTCATTTCCATCACTGCCTTCAAATCCTATTCCCTCTTCCCACATTCCAAGGTGACAATGAGCATCGATAAATCCTGGTACTACCATCTTTCCCTCAGCGTCAATTACTTGGGCATCTAATGGTGCAACTAAATCCTTTCCTACTTCTAAAATTTTCCCATCTTTAATAAGGATAGAACCTTCTTCAATTACTCCATTAGTCATGGTGAATATTTTACCATTTTTTATAAATATCATTAAATCTCCCCCTTCAATTATTTCGTTACTCTAATTAATATTATAACCATTATATTATAAATGGGCAATATTATCTTCGATTCTCAATGCAGGAAAATATATAGTAAACTTAGTTCCTTCTCCAGTTTTGCTTTCCACATATACCTTCCCATTATGTTTTTCAAAAGTTTTTTTAGCAATGCTAAGCCCTAAACCAGTACCATTAGAACCTTTAGTAGTAAAATAGGGTTTAAATATTTTGTTTTTAGTTCCTTCATCCATACCTTTTCCCGTATCGGTAATTTCCAATACTATGTAGTCCCCTTCATCATAAGTCCTTATATTCATTATACCCTTATTCCCCATTGCTTCTACTCCATTTAATATTATATTCAATACAGAATGCCTAATATCATATTCATTCGCATATATATAGTTGTTAGAATTTAAATCTATTACTAATTCCATATTATTTGTATCTCCACTGGATGATTTAAACTTATGCTTTATCATATCTATACAATTATTTATTATATAATCAAATTCATATATATCTTTTAAAGATTCATACCTTCCTTTTATATGATTTTTTATTCTATCAGTAATACTTTTTCCATCTAAAGCAGTTTTAGAAATAATTTGAAGATAATCTTTTATTTCCATAGAATCTTCAAGAAATAAAGAAAGTTGAGCATAGCCTAATACAGTTACCAATAAGTTGCTTATATCATGAATAGTCCCTTCCATTAATTCGCCTAAAGTCTTTAAATATTCATTTCTCATAACTTCTTTTTCGTATCTATAATCAATAGCATGATATTCAGCCAGTAAAATTAAAGATTGATGTACCAATTGACTAGGAGTAAAAAACTCAAAATCATCTATCCTATCAACTAATATTGAATCATGGTTGTCCAACATAAATTTTACATAATCCCCATTAAATTCCTCTATTATATATCTTAATATGAATCCAGTTTTCTTAGAATTATTTATAGTTTTTAATTCATCAAAAAGATACTCTATACTCTCCTTATCTAATGTATCCCAAAAGGAGTCTAAAGTTATATATACTTGATTTTTATTAGCCCCATTTTCTTCTAATGCGCCTACTCCTTTTTCTATTGCTTTTAACAATCCTGTCACATCTATATCATCTTCTAATAGAAAATCCTCTCTGCATATGAACATTAATCTACCTAATTTAATAAAACGGCTGAAATCTACATTCCAGATCTTCTTTAGATAGTTTATATTTTGATCTTTTTTATCTTTAGAACATAGATAAACCATTCCTCCACCATTATTAAAATAACTTACTATATGGTCTCCCTTTGGTACTCTTTCTTCCCCATGTTGATTCGAACTTAATACACCAATAAAAGCATTTTTAGTATTTATTATCTTTTCAGCTTCTCCCATTTGTATCCCCCCAGGTTTAAACATCCTTAATACTAAGGCTAATCCTCCCTCTATCTACATCTACTTCTAGTATCCTTACTTGAACAATATCACCTACTTGAACTACTTCCTTTGGATGTTTAACAAATTTATTTGATAAATGAGATATATGGACTAATCCATCCACCTTTACGCCTATGTCTACAAAAGCTCCAAAATCTACTACATTTCGTACAGTGCCAGTCAAAATCATGTCTTTTTTTAAATCTTCCATCTTTAATACATCAGTTCTAAAAATAGGTTTAGGCATTTCATCTCTTGGATCTCTACCAGGTTTTTTAAGTTCTGTAATTATATCTTTTAATGTTAGTGCACCTACATCTAGTTCTTTTGAAATAGATTCAATATTTATCTCATCAATATCTTTATCAATTAGTTTTTCTGCAATAGTATAGGATTCTGGATGAACTGCTGTATTATCTAAGGGATTATCTCCATCAGGTATTCTTAAAAAACCTGCACATTGAGTAAAAGTTTTGGGACCTAATCCTTTTACTGACAATAATTCTTTTCTATTATTGAATTTCCCCTTTTCTTCCCGGTACTTAATTAAATTTGTTGCAACCTTAGAGGAAATACCTGAAACATATTTTAATAAAGATGGACTAGCAGTATTCAAATCTACTCCAACACCATTTACACAATCTTCCACTACCCCTTTTAAAGCTTGGTTTAGCATTTTTTGGTTTAAATCATGTTGATATTGCCCTACACCTATATGTTTGGGTTCAATCTTAACCAATTCAGCTAAAGGATCTTGTAATCTTCTACCTATGGATATGGCTCCTCTAATAGATACATCTAATTCTGGAAATTCCTTCTGTCCTACTTTAGATGCTGAATATACAGAGGCTCCTGCTTCGTTTACTATGATATAAGATATTTTTTTATCTATTTCTTGTACCATTTCAGCTACTATCATTTCAGTTTCCCTAGATGCAGTTCCATTTCCTATAGCGATTATATCCACATTATATTTGTCAATAAGTTCTTTCAACTCTTGTTTTGCTTTTTCAACTTGGTTTTGTGGTTCTGTAGGGTATACTGTGGTAAAATCTAATAATTTTCCAGTCTCGTCTATAACGGCTATTTTGCATCCTGTCCTAAAGGCTGGATCTACCCCCATCACGGTTTTCCCTTTAATTGGAGGTTGCATTAACAAAGGTTTTAAATTAATAGCAAATACTTTAATAGCCTCTTCCTCTGCTCTTTCTGACAAATTGCTCCTTATTTCCCTTTCTATAGAAGGGAATATAAGCCTTTTATAACTATCTTCAATGCTTGATTCTAAATATTCTATAGTTTCTATTGAATTATAGTCTATGACTTTGGATTTTATCTTTGATAATATTTCTTCATCAGGGAAAATTAAACTTACCTTTAAAACCTTTTCCTTTTCCCCTCTATTTATAGCAAGAATTCTATGATTTGGTATGGCTTTGATAGGTTCTTTATGATCATAATACATTTCATATACAGATTTTTGTTGCTCTTTTACTGCTTCTGTTTGAATTATTCCTTTGCTATTAGCTATCTTCCTTATTATATTCCTATAATCTGCATTATCAGAAATTACTTCTGCAATAATATCCATAGCTCCAGCCAAGGCTTCTTCTACTGTATTCACCTCCTTTTCTTCATTGATATAGGATTTGGATACATGTTTTAACTCTCCAATTCCCACCTTTTGAGCTAATATAATATTGGCCAATTCTTCCAGACCTTTTTCTTTAGCAATAGTTGCCCTAGTTCTCCTTTTTGGTCTATAAGGTCTATAAAGGTCTTCTACCCTTTGAAGAGTTTCAGATTTTAAAATATCTTTTTTTAAATCCTCAGTTAATTTATCCTGTTCATCGATCAACCTTATTACTTCTTCTTGTCTCTCCTTTAAGTTCCTCAAATAATTTAATCTATCATAGAGTTCTCTTAAAACCGTATCTTTTAAATTCCCTGTTTGTTCTTTTCGATACCTAGCAATGAAAGGTATAGTATTTCCTTCATCTATTAAATTAAGGGTATTAACAACTTGGAATGATTTTAATTGAAATTCCTCTACTAATATTTTAACTATATCCATCTTTTTCTCATCTCCTTTTGTATGGTCTGGTGTAAAAACATTTACTAGCCCATATAGTATTATTCAACAAAACTTTAAAAAATCCTACCTAATTTTTGAAAAAAATAGCCTTCTCTATTAGAAGGCTTTTTGTTTTAGATATTCATTTATAAATAGATCAATATCTCCATCTATAACCTTGTTAATATCTCCTATCTCTGCCTCCGTCCTATGATCCTTTACCAGACTATAGGGATGGAATATATAGGATCGAATTTGAGAGCCCCAAGCTATTTGTGTGTATTTCCCTTGTAAATCTTCTATCTTCTCTTTTTGTTCCTCTTCTTTTAATTGTATAAGTTTTGCCTTCAACATCTTCATAGCAGTTAATTTATTGCTATGTTGAGACCTTTCATTTTGGCATTGTACTGTAATCCCTGTAGGTACATGGGTTATCCTAACAGCTGAATCAGTAGTATTTACATGCTGCCCTCCAGCTCCACTTGCCCTATAGGTATCAATTTTAATATCTGACTCGTTTATTTCTATATCTATATCGTCATCTAGTTCTGGATATATATCTATACTTGCAAAAGAAGTATGTCTTCTATTAGAAGAATCAAAAGGAGATATTCTCACTAATCTGTGAACTCCCTTTTCAGATTTCAAATAACCATAAGCATTAAATCCTTTGATGAGCATAGTTACAGATTTTATACCACCTTCTGTATCTGAAAGCAAATCTAATACCTCCACTTTAAAACCTCTTTGATCAGCCCACCTTTTATACATCCTTAAAAGCATCTCCGCCCAATCCTGTGCCTCTAATCCACCAGCACCTGAATGGATGGAAATAATAGCATTATTTTTGTCATATTCACCTTTTAATAAGGTAGAAAGCTTAAACTCCTCTGCATCTTTTGATACCCTTTCAAAATTCTCTTTTATTTCCTTATATACATGGTAATCCTCTTCTTCAATGGATAATTCTATTAATACTTCTAAATCCTCCACTTTATTCAGTAAATCTTCGTATTCTTTTACTTGTCCTTTTAAATCACTTATCTTTTGCATTATTTTTTGAGCCTTGTCTGAATCATCCCAAAAATCTTCTGCAAAGGACTTTTTCTCCAGCTTTTTAGTTTCATTTTTCAAGGCATCAATGTCAAAGTGAAACACCCAATTCATCTATCATTTGTCTAATCTCTGCTCTTTCTCACACCAAAGTGTGGCGCGTTCGTTTGCAGTCTTGAGGAACCTGTTTGCGGCTGTGTCTGTGATGCTTGTGTCTAGTTGCTTGGCCATGTGTCACCCCCGTGTCACCAATGTGTGACCATTATGGGCGCATAATAACGGGACCGTCAATGTTCGTA
>NZ_DATHXO010000046.1:0-13186 GCF_035459645.1 Schnuerera sp. | reverse complement strand
TAAAGGGGTAAGCTTGTCCTATGTATTAAAGGAAGAAGCTGGTGTAACTATTGAAAATGCAGAGGTAAATTTTGAAGCATCAGATGGTTATCCAATTGATCCTCAGATGTTGGAAGATATTTTCAATGAAGAGCTAAAATACGTTTTAGCTTATGAAATCGATGGAGAAGCAATTGATAATGATGACAATCCAGACAATGAAGAAATAGTGGTTTACAGGAAGGTAAAAGAAGAAGGAGAATTTGGTACAGTATTTAAGATGGTAGTAAAAATATCTGTGGGAGACGCTATTGATGTAATAGAGAAGGAAGAACCAGTGGAAGAGGAAACAGTAGAAGAAGTAAAGAAAATTGCTTTTACAGATATAACCGAAGAATATGAATTTGCTGCAACTGCCATAGAAGAGCTTGCAAGAAGAGGAATAATCCATGGAGTAGGTAATGGGAAATATGCTCCAGAGAAAGAATTTACAAGAGCTCAGTTTTGTAAAATAATGGTTGAAGCTTTAGGTTATGATAAAGATGAATATGCTGATAATTTTACCGATGTAAAAGCTGATAATTGGTTTGCTCCTTATGTACAAGCAGCAGTTGAAGAAGGTTTATTTACAGGTTATCCAGATGGAACGTTTAAACCAGATAGAACAATAACAAGGGAAGAAATAGCAGCTGTAGTAGGAAGAGGCGCTGTGTTAGCAGAGGTAGTGGATGCAGCAAAGATGGAGAAGTTTGTAATGGAAAAATCAAATTTTGAAGATAAAGAATTAGTTTCTGAATGGGCAGCTAATGAAGTAGCATGGCTAGAAGCTCAAGGGGTTTTTGCTAATATAGCAGAAGAAATATTCGAACCTACAAAAGTAGTCAACAGGGCTGAGGCAGCTACTGTTGTATATAATACCTTGTTTAAATAGTAAGTTTTAAATAAGATGAAAAGAGGGACAACCATGGTTTTCCCTCTTTTCCATAATTAAAGGGAGGTATTTCATGAAGGGGAATAATAAATTTAAGTTTATTGCGATTATATTGGCTTTTGGAATGATTTTTTCACAGTTCACTTTCTTTATAGACTCTGTTGAAGCATCTAGAACAGATTTATTGATTACAGGTACAGGAGTCAATGAAGAGGTAAGGATTACAGAGTCTGATTGGTCAAAATATGAGATGGTAGAAAGAATTTATTCAGGAAATAATAGTTTGAATTTCCACAAGATTATAAAAGCAAAGGGCTACGATTTATTCGATTTAATCGGTGAGAATAATTTAAAAACTAATGATAATTATCAAGTTAAATTTACTTGTTCAGATGGGTTTGAATTTACTAAATCTATAAATGAACTAAAAAACACCTATTATTTTAGTGATTTTACAGATAAAAGTAAAGAAAAATCAGAACCTATGATTGCTAGGTATACGGCGGTATTAGCTGATTATCCTAAAGATAATTTTTTACCTCCAATAAAATGGGATGATAGAAATATTACTGAAAAAAATTTAGATAAAGGATTCCCTAAATTAGTTTTTGGTCAAACTAATGTAGATGATATGAATTTATCTCAATGGGGAAAAGAAGTTGTAAAAATAACTATTGGTGAAGATAAACCTATTGAAAAAGCTACTGAAGGTATAGGATTAGATTCTTCTTATAAACATATTAGCCATGATGGCGCTCCATATAATATTGACGCTATAACAGGAGCAACCTTTACTATTGAAGGACCAGCAGTTGAAGGATATAGAGCAATTTCTTTAAGGCAGATAGAAGAAGATACTAATGGGCAGGAGCAAGGTACATATTATGAGAAAGTAGATGGAAAAGTTGTTCAAAATACTTATGAAGGAATTAATGGAAAACATTTAATAGATAACTACGTAAAGGTTACTTCCAATGCTGGAAATGTAGTATTTAAAGATAAGTCCAGAAAAACTATTAGATCAGTGCCTATAGGTGAAGTAGGTGATTATTTAATAGCTTATGGAATCAATGAGGTGCCTCTTGTATATCTAGATACAGATGTGGGATATAAGGCTAAAAAACATAATGATAATGGCTGTTTTAAATTAGTATATGAACAGGATAAAGTCAATGCTAAGGAATTTTCAAATGTGGCATATATCTACATTGAGGAAAAGGATGCTAAAAATATTTATGAACATACTTATCCCCCTTATGATGATCCTAAATATACGGATTATGAAATAATTATCCACGGAGATAAGATGGATAAGGAAATAAAACTTAAAGTATCAGATATAGAAGCAATGGATGATATAAAATATGAGGGCGAATATAGTCTTTCTAATAGTGAATATTTTTGGTATTACAATAAATACAAAGGAGTTCCTCTTTGGGATTTACTCCTAAAAGTAGGGATAGATCCAAATATTGATGAAGATACTAGTATTCAGTTTATAGCAGCTGATCATTATAATTTTCCTCCAATGACAATTGGAGAGATAAAGGATAGTTCATTATATGGATATTATGAAAAGAACGCTGAAGATGTAGGAGATGGCACTTATGATGGTTCTAATGAAGAGCCACTTCATACAGAGATGCCAGTTCTTGTAACCTATGGTTTCAATGGTTATCCTTATGTTGTCAGACCAACAGATGAAGGATTCAATCCTGGTCTTGGTAATGATGGAGGACCACTTAGGGTTATATTTGGAAAAACAAGCTATAATGATCCTAACGGTGCTAATCAAGTACAATTTTTAAAGGAAATTATAATTGGTGGAGGAGACCCAGTATCAACAGAAACTGATGACAAAACTGGTCAAGGAGAGTCTACTCAAAAAGATGTAGATAAAAGTTCAACTTGGAACCATAACCAAGGGGTTTATACTGACTATTTGGACATGCCAGTCCTTAGAGTAACAGGCTCTCAGGTAAAGGAACCAATGACTTTTACTCTTAGACAAATAGAATCTATGACAGAGTATGCTTTAAGAGATGTCTATACTGGAGATGGAATTCGAGAATTTGAAGGAGTAGTATTATGGGATATTATTTCCAAGGTTGTTGGATTAAAAGATGATGTAGATGTGCCAAGTATAAGGGTATTTAGTGGACAAAATTATAATCAAATCTTAAGAAGTAGTCAACAGGTTATGGAAGGGGTACTCAACTCTAAAGATCAAGTTAAGAAGATTATTTTAGCCTATGCAGTAGATGGACATCCTTTAGTTCCTAATGAAAGTGATATAGGATACGTAAACAATAATGCTTATGGACCTATAAGACTTATAATTGAAGAAAGTAAATCCATGTGGGTAAAATGGACAGATTGTATTGTTGTAGGAACTGGAGATTATGAAGAGCCAAAGATGGAGGATGTAAAAGAACTAGATTTGCCAGAACTTTCCGGTTCTGAAGTAGACCAATATATAGATGATAAAATATGGATTACCTATAGAAATGACACAGGAAAAGAATTGCCAGAAGCAAGTGTTAGAAGTATGGAATACGATAAAGATAATAACTTGTGGATTGGTACAAATAATGGAGGTCTTTCACTAAGGACTTCTACAGGAAAATGGATTACTATAAAGGAAATTGAAACTGAAAATGCAGGTATTGTTAAAGTAGATACATGTTATGCTATAGTCCAAAGAGAAAATGGAGAGTTATGGATTACCCTTGGAGGAGCTTTAACACCTCAGGGAATATTAGTAAAAAACAATGATACTTGGAAGCTCTTAAATACGAAGAATTCAGAACTTCCTGCTAATTTTGTTCAAGAATTAGAACTTGATAAAAAAGGTGGATTATGGATAGGGACACAAAATGGTGCGGTATATGTAGATAAAGATGATAATTGGACAGTTTATACTGAAAAAGAAGGCCTTTTACCTTATTCTGTAGATGCTATAGAACCTGATAAAGAAGGGGGAGCTTGGATAGGCTATTATCCAGATGTAAAAGGCGACGAAGAAAACCCACTTTATATTGGGGGTTATCAGCATATTGCAGCAGACGGAACTATTACAACCTATGAAGATTTTGATAACACTAATTTCAATCTTAACTGGGTGAGAAGTATTTCCATAGATGATAAAGGTGGAGTATGGGTTGTAAGATCTGGCAATGCACCAGGTTTTGGTCAAGGTGAGGTAGATTATATTTTAAATGGCGAAAGAAAGGTTTATACAGCAAAAGATTTGTATCCAACAATAACTGAAGATGATGATATAAGATTGGTATTAGCAGATAAGGAAAACGAAGAAACTCTTTATATTGCAACAACTGCTAGTGGTGTAATTAAAACTGAAGGGATTGGTAAAGTTGCTGAAATCATAAATGCATCTAATCAATTCCCATCGAAACAATGGAATAACGTTTATTTCTTAGACTGGGATAATAATAATCTATTGGTAGGAACTAATGGCGGAGCAGCAGTTAATATTCAAAGTATAATCTTTAAAGATATAGAATCCCATTGGGCTAAAAAAGAGATCCAAGAAATGGCTACTATGGGTTATATAAAGGGAAGTAATGATGAATTTAATCCAGATAATGATATTACAAGAGCCGAATTTGTTGCTATTATGGTAAGGATATTAGGCCTTGATACATTTGAAATGGATGATATACCTTTTAATGATGTAAAATCTACAGATTGGTTTGCAAAAGATGTGGTATCGGCTGAAAAGGAAGGTATAATTAAAGGCTATGAAGATGGTACCTTTAAACCAAATTCACCAATTGAAAGACAGGAAATTGCAGTTGTATTAGCTAATTTCTTAGAGGAATTGAATGAGGATGAAATAGAGGATATATTATTAAATTTTGATGATGATGTAGAACAATGGGCAAGAAACTCTTTAGCTGCAGTGATTGATGCAGAAATAATAAAAGGTTTACCCAACAATACTGTTGGAGGACAGTTAAATGCAACAAGAGCAGAAACTATAGTAATATTATTAAGATTTTTAAAATACTAGTATGAGGCAATAGGACTAAGTCCTATTGCTCTATTTAGGAGGTTTCTATGAAAAGGTTTAAATTTATTAATTTATTAATGATTATCATTTTAACCCTTTCTTTAATGCTATCTGGATGTAATTCAAAAAATGATAACGAAGAGACTCCAGTGGATATAGAACAGGAAGAAGAAATCAGTCAAAAGGATATAGAAGATATAACTGAAGAAAATATAGATGAAGAAGCGGATATATCCCAGGACCTGGAAGATAAGGGTGAAGAAGAACAAATAGAAGAAGGACCAGTAGAACATAATGAAGAAAGTGAAAACAAAAATGAAGAAGCATCACAAAGTGTAGAAAAATCCAATGAAGAAGTGGAATCAAATGAATCCAATGAAAGTGAACAAGTAGAAGAAGAAGGCCATAAATTAAAAATAGAAGGTAAAGTTGAAAATGAATTGAAATTAAGCTTAGATAGCTTAAAAGATATGGAGAGCATCATTTTTCAAGGAGATTTCTATTCCTTAAATAATTTTGGAACTACAGCCTATACAAATTTTAAAGGAGTTAACCTATGGAAGTTATTAGAACAGAATGCTAATATATCTTCAGAGGCTACTAAGGTTATCATTGTAGCTACAGATGGTTATAAAATGGAGTTTACTATTGAACAAGTTAAGAAACAGGATTATATTGATGAAACCAATCCTGATGCAAAGTTCCCAATGATTATAGCTTGGGAAGAAAATGGAGAAGAATACGATTCGGAAGAAGGACCTCCATTTAAATTGGTGGTAGGTCAGACGGAACCAGGAGATATAAACAAACCTCAATGGGTATCGAATATTGATAAAATAACGGTGGAGTAGGTAATTGATATGATGAAAAGCAAAAAATTCTATTTAATTTTTTTAATTATAGTGGTGACTGTAGTTATATTTCTTTTTTCTTTAAAAAATAGAGCCTCAGAAGAAGAACTAAAGGTAAAGGGATTTTATCCTGAAGCAAAGAAGATTGAGCTAGTGAAGGATATTTCAGATGATATGTTTATTTCTTTAAATTTTCCAGGGGTAAAGAGGGCCTACGAAGTGGATGGACAAGTTAAGGTTTTTGTAGTTAGTTGTGTAGGATATAATGGGCCAATTGATGTGTTGACAGCTATTGATGATGATGAGTTACTGGGAATAGAAATACTAGAACATGAAGAATCTTTGGATTATGCTGAGCATATTGAGGAGGACTGGTTTTTAGAAAGGTTTAAGAATATTGTAATTGAAAAATATTTAAATCTGGTGGTCTTAGATAAAGAAAATCCAGAAGATATAGTCCAAGTAACTGGAGCTACTGTAAGCTCTCAGGCAGTAGTTAATGCAGTAAATGCAGCCATTGGAGCCTATCAATATAAGGTGAATGATATAGAAATGGAAGGAGTAGCCGATGTGGTTCCTCAGGAAATGTGGCAAAAGGATACCAATAGTTTTGCTATAAACTGGGAAGATGAATCTATTAGGATAGATATTGAAAAAATAAAGGAATATGAACAGTTGGAAATGGATGTAGTCTTGATCAATACAACAGGAACAGAGACTGATATGAAGGTAAAAGGACCTACCCTTAGACATATTTTAGAAAAGGAAGGTTTGAATTTAAGGGACTATGAAGGAGTGGGAATATCCGGACGTGATGGTTATTATACAATGGTAGATAGAGAAAAATTAGAGGTTAATGATGTGATTTTAGTATGGCAAGTTAATGGTAAAGATTTGAAAGAAGAAGAAAAGCCTGTACGAATAGCCATACCAAATGAACTAGGACCTTATTGGGTAAAGATGGTTTCCAGTATCGATTTATATGGAGAGATATCACCTAAGGCCATTGATAAAGTACATATTTTTGCTCCTTTAACTGAAGATATAGAACCTTATTATTATGAGTACTATGGTAGCAAGGATAAGTCCATTGAGGTAGGGCAAATTCTAAGAAAATTTGATAATGTAGATGAAAAAGGATTTTTCACCATGGCTGCTTCCGATGGATTAATAAAAAATGAAACTCTTTCCTTAGTCAGACAAAGGTACTTTTTAAAGGTAGAGGGAGATAATGCCCCTATGAATATAGCACCAAATTTTAAACTTGGCATGAATGTGAAGAATATGACTCATTTCTCTACTACTAAGGATGCAGTTATATTTCCTGAAAAAATGGTTGAAGTGGTAAGGACTAAAGATATTAACGGCAGTGAAGGTTTGTTGTTAGAGGATGTATTATTAACTGCAGGTATGAGATGGACTGATAATAATCAGTTTAATATAATAGGTAGAGATGATGCTAAAGTAGAGATAACTTTAGAAGAAATGCTTGATTCTTATATAGTAGATGATGGTAATATAGTGGTTTTATACCAAGGAGAAAGTGAAATTATGAAAGATATATTAAGGATTGAAAAGAAATGAAATATAAAAAAAGAAGCTTTATACAAATTGCTTTTACTATATTTGTGATATTAATTTCTATAATATATTCTCTATATATAAATGGAATTATTGACTGGAGGATGCTCTCCATTGGAGATATCAATCCCTATGGAGGGTGGAGTGCATTAAAATCAGCTTTAACAGATCCATCTTATAGATGGAGAGGCGTAACCAAATCCATTGCTCTTACAATTGGCATATTTATTACTGCATTACTAATGGGGAGGTTTTTCTGTGGATTTATATGTCCAATTGGAGCTTTACAAGATTTTTTCAAATTCTTAGGAACAAAATTAGGGATTAAGGAAAGAAATTTAGCAAAGGGGAAATTTTTTAATCCTGAAATATTGAAATACTTTGTATTATTAATGGTTTTAATATTGAGTATTTTAGGACTGGGGAATATAATTTCCCCTTATTCCCCTTGGGTAGCTTATTTAAATGTTTTTTTAGGGCTAAATTTTCAAAGGGGATTTATAGTATTATTATTGGTAGCACTTTTTTCCTTATTTGTCAAAAGAGTTTTTTGTAGATTTTTTTGTCCACTTGGAGCTTTTCAAAGTCTTTTATCTGTCCTAGGACCGTCGAAGATCAGTAGTAATGAAAGATGTAATGGATGTAATTATTGTTTAAGGAATTGTCCCGTTAATATAAAAAGGCCACATAATTTGGAAATTTCTCCAGAATGTATTAGATGCTTAGAATGTGTAGAATCTCAATGTATAAAGGGTAGAGATGGTTATTCATTGAAATTTGGGAAATTTAGAATGAATGAAAGTCAGTACATAACGATTAGTCTAATTTTATTAATTGGGATATATCTTTTGCTTCCATTAATCCAACCACAGACTAGCCCTCAATCCATTGTTGACTTAGATTTTTTAAAAGATGGAACCTATATTGGAAGAGGCATTGGTTTTGGTGGTACTATGCAAGTAGAAGTAATTATAGAAAATAATAGAATAATAGGAATAAATCCAATCAATCATAGTGAAACCACTGGGTATTATGAGGAGGTATTTAGAACAATCCCATTAGAGATAATTGAAACTCAAAGTTTAAATATAGACGGTATTAGTGGAGCTACAGCTACCAGTAGAGGATTTATTAATGGAGTCAAAAGCGGAATAAGTCAAGCCTTAGAAAGGAAATAAGGAGGAAGCTATGAATATTAAAAAGGTCATACCTATAGTAATAATAATTGGACTTATACTCATATTTAATTTTTCTAGAAAAGATATTATATCTATAAATATACTTCAAAAAGAAAACCAGCAGATTGTAGAAAAGGATTTTATATACAATCATAATGATGCTATTAGTTTCCCTGCGGTGGTAAGGAGTAGTGGGAATAAACCTGTTGAAACAGAATACAAAGGTATTGAAATGTCCAAGCTATTTTATTCATTAGATTTGGACATATCTCAGGTTGAAAAAATAACCTTTAATGCATCAGATGGATATAGAATAATATTAAGTATTGAAGAGATAAATGAACCAAATAATGTTTATTTAACCTTTGAAAAAGATGGGAAACCTATGAAATCTAAAAGACAAGGGGGTAATGGGCCTTTTCAATTAGTTATAAGACGGGACCCATTTAGTCAACGTTGGATAAAGCATATAGAGGAGATTATATTGGAGTAGTGTTTTATATAATTAAATATACTTAAATTTTGGAGGAAATATTATGCTTAAAAAACTGGTTAATAAATTTTCCATATTTGAAATAATTGTCATTGCCCTTATGGCGACTTTAGGCATAGCAACTAAGCCTGTTATTGTACCTCTTGCCCATATTATCACTGGCCCTCTTTATATTCCAGGTGGGGCAATTGCTGGCGGTTTATATATGATGTGGGTAGTTTTAGGAGTTGGTTTAATAGCAAAAGTTGGAGTGGCCACTTTGATTTCCGTAGTACAAGCTATTATGGTAGTAAGTCTAGGAATCTACGGGACTCATGGGGTTGTAAGTTTTCTTACCTACATAGTCCCTGGATTAATAGTAGATTTATATATGATAATGATAAAAACAAAACCATTTCAAAAATGGAATTTCTTTGTAGCTGGTATATTAGCAAATGTAAGTGGGACTTTTTTAGTAAACGTAGTATTTTTTCGATTGCCTTTAGTTCCTTTAGTATTAACTTTATCTGCAGCTTCTTTATCAGGAGGAATAGGTGGGTTAATAGCATATGGAATTTTTAAAAAGCTGATAAAGAACCAAGCTTTAGAAAATTTAATTAATGGGAGAGGATATAATGATTAAAAGGAATTTAATTTTATTTTTTGTTTTAGTTCTAATAATATTGATTACAATTTCATGTACTAGATCTATATCTAAAGATGCTGAATTACCTCTTCCAGATAGAAAGGATATTGGAATGAATATTATAGACAGTGAAAGGAATATTAAATTTTTTTCAGCACATAACCAAGATGAAATATTTAAATTAGAAGATACTATAGAAGAAAAATATGAAAATGCTTTAACCATGGGAGGATTAGGGGAAGTAGAATATATTGAAGAAAGTAGCAATTTCCAAGTAAGGGATAATTCTATAAATTACATAGATGAAAATGGTAAGACCATAGTAAAAGACGTAAAAGGAGTTATGATAAATCCTCCTGAAGCCAGTATAACAGATGCTTATTATCATATGTCTCATTATTTAAATGAGGAAGATGTATTGTTTATATTATTAGATGGATTTGGTTACCATCAATATGAATATGCTATTAAAAACGAGTATTTACCGTATTTAGGAAAACAGGTTAAAGCTACTAAAGCATTATCCGTATATAAACCAGTAACTAATGCAGGGTTAGCTGCTATGATTACAGGTAAATACCCTATAGAGAACGGAGTTTATTCAAGAAAGCAAAGGGAATTAAATGTAGACTCTATTTTTAAATTTGCCGAAGATTTAGAGAAAAAAGCTATATATATAGAAGGGAATATCGGAATACTGAAAACTGAAATTGAGCCTGTATTAAATTTGGATAGTAATGGGGACGGGTTTACCGATGATGAAGTATATAAGTCTACTATGAATGCCATGGAGAAAGATTATAATTTTATATTTACACATTTTCATGGAATAGATGATTGTGGACATACCTATGGAGATTTGTCTGTAGAAACCATGGAGTTTATTAAAAGAGTAGATAGATATGTAGAAGAAATAGTGTCTAATTGGAAAGGGATAGTGATAATTACTGCTGACCATGGTATGCATTCTACAGAGGAGGGTGGGGATCATGGAGAATTTAGATATGAAGATATGGTGGTTCCCTATATAATCATGGATGGAGGGAATCAATTTGAGTAATAGAACTATAGGAATTATTCTTTTTATATTAATTATTATTATGGGGGTTTTTGGTTTGATCAATAGACAAATGGTAAAGGATAATAAAGAAGCCCATGAGAATGCAGAGATTATAATAAAAGAAGAAGAAAAAGAATCTAAATTGAAATTTGAGGATATAGTAGATTTAGGAGAAGAAGAATTTACTGCTGTTTTAGATACAAGCGATAGTAATCCAAAAGAACACAATTATACGGGAGTTCCTTTATCTAATATAATTGAAGAAGTTAAGATTAATATGGAAGATAAAAAACAGGTAATAATAAAGGGAATAGATGGCTATACCGTAGCCTTAAGTATTAAAGAAGTAATGGATGAAAATAATGTATATTTAGCATATAAATTTAATGGGAAATTTTTAAAAAGCAAAGAAAAGGGAGGAAGTGGTCCTTATCAAATAATCGTTAGAAAGGATCAGTTTAGTCAAAGATGGTGTAAGTTTGTCGTGGAGTTGGAAGTGAAATGATAAATCCTATAGATATAAATGACCTATATTTTAAATATAAATTTAGCTCCGATTATATACTAAAGGGAATAGAATTGGCTGTATCCAAAGGGGAAATACTAGCATTAACAGGCTTAAGTGGCAGTGGTAAAAGCACATTATTAAATATAATTTGTGGAATAATTCCTCATATACGTAAAGGTGAAGTTCATGGTGAGGTTAAATTATGGGGGGAAAATATAAAAGATTTAAAGATAGCAGATATAACTAAAAAGGTTGGAATAGTTTTTCAAGATCCAGATACTCAACTTTTTTCCCCTACTGTTGAAGATGAAATAGCTTTTGGTCCTGAAAATTTGATGATAGAAAGAAAAGAAATAGGCAACCGAATAGACAAGGTACTTAAAATTGTTCATATGGAAGATTATAGGTATCAAAACCCTAATAATTTATCTGGAGGACAGAAGCAATTAATAGCCATTGCTTCAGTTTTAGCTATGGAACCAGATATTTTATTATTTGATGAAATTACTGCTCAAATAGATGATGATGGAAAGAAAAGGATAAAAGAGTTAATTTCAGATTTAAAAAAAGAGAAAAAAACTATAGTTTTAGTGGAGCATAATTTAGATATTTTAAATTTAGCAGATAGAGTATTGGAATTAAAGAATGGTAAATTAAAGGAATATGAGGCTGGTGAATAGATTGGATTTCATAAAATTAGAGGATTTATTTTTTGAATATAAGAAGGACAAGCCAATAATCAACAATATAAATTTGAAAATTAATAAAGATGAAGTTACAACAATTTTAGGGCCTAATGGAAGTGGCAAGACTACTTTAGGAAAGCTTATGATAGGGATATTAAAACCTAAAAGTGGACAAATATCTATTTCTAACAGAAATATTTCTGAATTTAGATTAGCTCAAATAGGAGGCAAAATAGGATATCTTTTCCAGAATCCTGAAAAACATTTTTTTACTAATACTGTAGAAGAGGAATTAGGATTTGCACTAAAGTTTAAAGGATTTAATGATGAATATTTAGAAAAGAAGGTAGACGGACTGTTAAAATTGTTCCAAATAGAAGATTTAAGAGAATATTCACCTTTACTACTAAGCCAAGGAGAAAAGCAAAGACTTGCAATAGCTACTATTTTGATGAATGAACCAGAATATTTAATATTAGATGAACCAACTACTGGCCTTGATTTTGATAGGAAAAATATATTGATACAAGTGTTAAAAGAATTAATGGAAAAAGGGGTAGGAATGACCATTATTAGTCATGATAATACTTTTGTAGAAGAACTATCTCATCGAGTCATAAAAATTCATAGAGGAGAAATAACCTATGACCAAAGAATTTGAATTTGATCCAAGAACAAAATTAACTATGGTGTTGTGTATATCCACATTAGGTATAATAATTAAAGATATCTTCTATCTTTTTTTTGTTTTAGGATTGACAATTTTAATTGCAAAATTTTTTAATGTAAATTTGAAAAGAAGCTTTAAAAAGATAAAGAGACTTTTATATGTAATTATTGTTATTGCAATAGTACAGAGTATATTTACTACGGAAGGAAAAAGCCTTTTTTCTATTGGTCATATTGTAGTTTTAAGTACCAGTGGCTTAGAGAAAGGTTTTCAGTTTATATTGCGAATGATGATAATAATTTTTTCGGCTACTATAATTACTACTTCAAACTCAAGAAAAATAATTCAAGGATTTGTCCAATGGGGGTTACCATATGATATTGCATTTATGGTTGCTATTGGTATTAGATTTCTACCTATATTGACTGAAGAGATTAAAGACTCTTTAACTGCTATTCAACTTAGGGGTATAGAAATCGAAAATTTACCTATGAAGAAGAGGATTAGTATATATTCATATTTATTTGCTCCTATATTAACAGGGACAATTTTAAAAGCAGAAAAATTGTCAATTGCTATTGAAATGAGAGG
>NZ_DATHXO010000045.1:0-2496 GCF_035459645.1 Schnuerera sp. | reverse complement strand
ATTTAGCAAAAGAATTAATTAAACTTTCAGGCTTTGAACCTAATGTAGATATTCCAATCAAAATAGTTGGACTTAGACCAGGAGAAAAACTATTCGAGGAGTTATTACTAGCTGAAGAAGGCATAAGCAAAACCAAGCATGATAAAATATTTATAGGCCGACCTACATTTTTTGATTATAAATTATTACTAAATTCTATAGATAGTCTAAGAGAAATAATTGATGATGGAACTGACGAAGATATAAAAAAACATATAAAAACAATGGTACCTACATATAGAAAAGACAATCCTATCAATGATGAAGAAATTGATAAAAGTATAGTCATAACTAGTGAGGGAAGTTAAGAATATTATGGTGCAACGGGGATAGTAGAGAAAGATATGGCTACCAACCTTATCAAGTTGAAATATCTTTTGAGTTTGATAATAAAAACGGAAAGGTAACTAAGATAGGTAAAAAAGGAAAATATAATAATTTAGGCTATATTTTATCGGGTGGATTTGTACAAGGGAAACGAAGCCATTATGTAGTTCCAGAAATGAATACAGAAAGTGGAGCAATAGAAATATTACAGGATGATAAGGAAACCTATATTGATGACTTGCTATTAACTAAAAAAGCAGATATAGGTGAGGGTGGAGTAGTTAAAGTAAAGAAAGAATTTGAATTTTTTGCTTTACCTGAAGGCAATGAGAAAAAACCAGTATTTTATATAAAAACAGATAGATTACATTTTGGTTTTACTCCTTATTTGAGAATGTTTTATAGCAAAAGTATTTTAGATGGTATTCCAGAAAGATATAAAGATATAGAGGGAATTAGTTATACTGATGGAATATTTGGATTTATAAACAAACCATATAAGAAAAATGGAGAAATAAAGAATTATAGCTATAAATCTAGAGTTAGTTTTGAGGATGCAGAAGTTATTGGGGAAGCTAAAGTAGACAGTGAAAGTACTATGCAAATATTGCTTGCTGAGCCAAAACCTACAAGCTATAATTTATATCTAGAACAAGATAAAAATGCAAATAAGAAAAACCTTGATATCTATGAAAAGAATTTTACAATAAGAGGGTTTAAACAATATTGGTTAAAGGATTATGTAGAAAATTTGGGATTAGAGGATAGTAAAGCTCAAAATATGAAATTTAAAATACATCCACTAAAAGAAGGAACAAAATTTAAAGGTAAGATTTATTTTGATAATTTGGATGAAGAAGAATTAGGATTACTTATTTGGGCATTGAAATTAGATGAAAATTGCTATCAAAACATTGGACTTGCTAAACCTTATGGTTTCGGTAGAGTTAAAGTCAAGGATATAATATTGAATATAGAAGATTTGGATAAAAAGTATAATTCTTTTAACTTTGATTATTATGAAAAAGCAGATTTAGATAAGTATATAAATATTTATAAAGATAATTTTTCAAAGAAGAATCTAAATAGCAGAAAGATAGATGAACAAAAGCCAGTTGAAGAGTTAATGTTAATAAAATCTAAAGTAGTAAAATTTGAGGATGCAAATTATTATAGATATATGGAAATAGAACTAGTTCAAGCTAAAGGTAGAAAAGTTAATGAATTTAGATATATGAATGTTTTACCTGAAATACTTGAGTATGAGAAACTAACTAAAGATTTTCGTGGGAAGAATTCATCAAAACAAAAAAAAGGTAACAATAGATCAAGGAAAAATAAAAACAATCGATCTAATTGGCAAACTCATAATAATTTAATGGCTCAAGCTTTTAATAAGGCAAAAAAGGAAAAACAAAAAAGAAAGAAGAAATAATGAGACGGTAAGGACGATTTTCGTTATCTCATAGTATTAAATAAGAAAATTTGTCGTCGACCCTAGGTAGTGCAAAAATCCCTAGGGAGCGACGACATTTTATTTTTTATAAACAATGTGGTGATAGTAATGGGTATAGACGAAAATATGAGAAATATGGAGTTGAAAATGCAGAATATTTGTATTTGACAGAAAATGATAAATGTAGTAATATCAATATATAGAACGAGTTGCTAGACTACCTATGAGGAATTGAAACACTCCCTCTATCACGTACTCGCTATCTTCGCTTAGCAGGTTGCTAGACTACCTATGAGGAATTGAAACTCAAAAGCAAACTATTGATGCAACCTCCAGGGAGCAAGTTGCTAGACTACCTATGAGGAATTGAAACAAAGTAAAAGGGGATTCTATGATAGACGCCAGAATTAAGTTGCTAGACTACCTATGAGGAATTGAAACTATAGATTATTGGTTTGGTAATCCTCAAACCATTCATGTTGCTAGACTACCTATGAGGAATTGAAACGAAAATCCTCTTCCTCTACATTTTTGAATCTTCGGTCATAGCAAATTGCTATGTTTGAGAATGGTTCATCACAGTGGTCAATAATACTACATTCGCCACAGTGCATATTTAATTTTCCAATCTTCATTAAAATTCCCCCTTAAATTTTAATAGATTTAATCTCAAG
>NZ_DATHXO010000044.1:0-2147 GCF_035459645.1 Schnuerera sp. | reverse complement strand
TATTTTTATCTGGAAATTCTTTTTTCTCCAGTCCTATTGGAGTAAATAAGGTTATATTTTCTGGCCAATCCAACATATTATATAAAGATTTTTTATTTAACGTATCATGATTCCCAGCAGTAATAATTATATTAGTTCTTTCAGCTTTTGCTAATATGTCTTTAACTCTTTTTATATCACCTAATGTGAAATATTTTTCTTCAAATAAATCTCCTGCTATAAAAAGAAAATCTACCTCATCTTTTATCCCTTTGTCTACTATTCTGTTAAATGTATTCCATAGTTCCATTCGTCTTTCATTAGCTATTTTTGAATCAAAACTTACATTGTTAAATTGCAGACCTAGATGCAAATCTCCTGTATGAATGAATCTTACCATATAATTCCTCCCAAAATTTCTATTCCTCTAAGATTATATCATAGATTTATAGACAAAAACAGTAAGCCCTATTAGAAAACTGTGAGCTTACATTCTCTCTTAGGGCTTTTTCAAGTTAATTTTTTTATTATTTAATCCAGTTCTATTGTATATATAATATTCTTTCCTTTTTCTACATTCCCACTATTTTTATCCATTTTATTCACTTTATCCATATTAGTTATTATTACTGGAGTTATTGGAGATTTACCTTTTTCTTTAATTAGCTCTATATCAAACTCCATTAATATATCCCCTTTTTTAACTTTACTATCCTTTTCTATCATTCGTTTAAATCCAAGACCATCTAGCTCTACAGTATCTAATCCTATATGGATAAGTATTTCTACCCCTTCCTTAGTGGCTAGTCCAATTGCATGATTTGTTGGAAATATGGTAACTATTGTTCCGTCTACAGGAGACACAACTTTTCCTTCTGCTGGCTCTATAGCTAATCCATCTCCAATCATCTTTTCTGAAAATACTTTATCTGGAACTTCCTCCATAGGAAGTATATTGCCAGTAATAGGTGAAACTATTTCTACAAACTTATTTTTCTTAAAAAAATTCAACATTAGTATACTCCTTTCTTATTATAAAATACAGATACTTGTATAAAAGTATAACATAAAAATAAGGATATTTGTTCTTAACTATATAATATTTTTATATAATTTGTGCAGACTATAATCGAGGGGATGATTAGAATGGATATTTTAGAAACTACTTATGATTATATTTTGAAAGCAGTTTTTGGCATAGCAAATCCTGTAAAGAAAACAATAATTAAAACTCAATGTAAAGTTCATAAGGCTATTAATATATATGCTTTGAGAATTCTTAGAAATGATAATTACTTAAGTGAATATAACTTTTTCAGTAGTTATATTTTAGACATCAATGAAGGAACAGTATGGGCAGATCAGGATTTCAAAAGTTCTAATCATTTTTATAATCCCTACAAGAAAAAAGGATTATATGGAAGGAAAAATGCGATGGACTTAGGTGTTGATTACTATTCTAAGGCCATAAAATTTTGGGCCAGTGGTGATTTTAATAAATCTTTGTTTTATTTAGGTGCAGCCCTTCATATTGTTCAAGATATGACAATACCTCAGCATGCTAATATTCGATTGTTAGATAATCATCGACAATATGAGTCCTATGTTAATCGAACCTATAAATATATAGATGATTTTGAAGTAAATAAAGGAGCTTGTCTATTGGATTCTATTGAAGAATATATAAGATTCAATGCTAGAGTTGCTATTAAAATCTATAAGAAATTTAATATGATTTCAAGTGAAAAGAACCACTAAGCCGCCTCTCCCCGACCGTCTCTATCCCCCACACGGCACGTGACGATCTACCGCCTCACCAAAGCCGCCTATGCCGACACCGCGTTACGGGGCTCGCGCGGGCGCGGGCGGTGGCACGAGCAGGGCGTTCCCATGGTGTACACGGCCGACCAGCCCGCCACGGCCTTGCTGGAAACGCTGGTGCACGCGGGCCGCGCCCAACTCGTCACGGCCGAGTACGTCCTGTTTCGCATTGAACTCGATGAGGACGCCCACGTGCTCACCCTCCCCGACGAGGCGCTCCCCCCAGACTGGCAAGCCTGGCCCTGGCCCGCCTCCACCCAGCAGATCGGCACGTTCTGGCACGAACGGGGGGACTCCGTCGCGCTCTCCGTGCCCTCTGCCGTGGTCCCGATGCATCGCAACACGCT
>NZ_DATHXO010000043.1:0-4580 GCF_035459645.1 Schnuerera sp. | reverse complement strand
GAAAAGAAATGTAAAAGTTTTGTTCAGTATTGTTTTAGTAATGATAATTGGTTTATTATCTACAGGATGTGGAAGCGCCAAATCTACCATTAATGTATATAATTGGGGTGATTATATAGACCCAGATGTATTAAAGGAGTTTGAAAAAGAATTCGATGTAAAAGTGAATTATAATACTTTTGCAACTAATGAAGATATGTATGTTAGCATCAAAAAGGGAGGAACTAGTTATGATGTAGCATTCCCTTCAGACTATATGATAGAAAGAATGATAAAAGAGGATTTATTGGAAAAAATAAACAAAGAAAATATACCCAATTTAGATAATATAGAAGATAGATTTTTAGATTTGAATTTCGATCCTAGTAATGAATATTCAGTACCTTATATGTGGGGGACCTTAGGTATTATTTATAATAAGAATATGGTTGATGATCTAGTAAACAGTTGGGATATACTTTGGAATGAAAAATATGCTGGACAGATTTTGATGTTAGATAGCCAACGAGATTCTATAGCTATAGCATTGAAAAAATTAGATTATTCTATGAATACTAGAAATACAAAGGAATTAGAAGAAGCCAAAGAAAAGTTGATTAAACAAAAACCTTTAGTTTATGCCTATGTAGGAGATGAAGTCAAAGATTTAATGGTTGGAGAAGAGGCAGCTATTGCAGTTGTTTGGTCTGGAGATGCAGTTGCCATGATTAGAGAAAATGAAAATTTAGATTATGTAATTCCAAAGGAAGGAACTAACCTTTGGTTTGACAATATGGTAATCCCAAAGAGTGGTAAAAACAAAGAACTAGCAGAAAAATTTATTAATTTTATGAATAGACCAGAAATAGCTGCCAAAAATACAGATTATATAGGATATTCAACAACTAACTATGCAGCACTAAAGTATTTACCAGAGGATATAGTAAATAGTAAGGTGGCTTATCCTACAGATGAAGAAATAGGTGAAGTAGAAATATTTAAAGATCTAGAAGATTTCTTAAAAGTATATGATGAAATATGGTTGGAGATAAAAGCTCAAAGATAAGACAAGAAGAAGCTCTACTGTATTTTGTTTTTCCAGGTGGACACATAGGTCCACCCCTACCATATAAAATATGAAAACTTTATTGCATTTTTTTCAGCAGGTGGACAGATAGACCTATTACTATATAGAATATATAACGATATGCGTAGGGGCAGACCTATGTGTCTGCCCTAAATAATAAGAGATATTCTTACATTATGTGTATAGCTTAATACTTTGGGTAATAATTAACTAATTATATAAACCCAAGGAGGCTTAGAATGGAGAAAGTAAAATATTTAATTATTGGAAATGGAATTGCAGGGCTTTCAGCAGCTAAGGAAATAAGAAATAATGATAGTGAAGGTAGTATTACTATAATTTCAAAAGAAGCATATAATACCTATTATAGAGTAAGGTTAACTGAATATTTATCAAAAGATTTTACAGAAGAACAACTTTTAGTAAATAAAAAGAGTTGGTATGAAGAAAAGAATATAAAGGTACTGCTAAATAAAATAGTAGAAAAAATAGATGTAGATAATTTAAAAGTGAGACTAGATGATAGTAAAGAAATAGAATTTGAAAAATTATTAATAGCCACGGGTAGTAGCCCTTTTATACCACCAGTAGCAGGGAAGTATAAGCAAGGAGTACTAGCATTAAGAACTTTGAAAGATTTAAAATATATTAAAAATTACTTTGACAATTGTAAAGAGATTACAGTAATAGGCGGTGGACTCTTAGGATTAGAAGCAGCTTGGGCATTGAAAAAATTAGATAAAACTGTAAATATAGTTGAATTCGCACCTTACTTATTGTCAAAGCAATTAGACAAAGAATTATCAAATAAATTAAAGGAAAAACTGGAAAGGGAAGGCTTCAAAATCTATCTTTCTGCATCAGCAGAAGAAATATTAGGAGAAAATAAAGCAGATGGAATTTTATTAAATAATGGTAAAGAACTTAAAACAAATGGTATATTATTTTCTGTAGGAATTAGACCAAATATAGATCTAATTAGAGATACGCCATTAAAATTTGTTAAAGGAATAATAGTCAATAAAAACTTAAGAACAAATATAGAGAATATATATGCTGCTGGTGATGTAATTGAAATAGATGGTAAGGTAATTGGGTTATGGACTTCAGCAAATGAGCAAGGAAAAGTAGCAGGGGCTAATATGTCAGGTAAAACTATGGAATATACAGAAGCTAAACTTTTTACTTCTTTGTTATTAGGGGATATAAAGATTTTTTCAGTAGGAGATATAAAAGAATTTGATGATTCTTATGAATATAAAGATGAAAGTAAAGGAATTCACCATAAATTATTTATTAGTGAAGGTAAACTAACAGGTGGAATACTATTTGGTGATACAAAAGATATGGCTAGACTTAAAAAGGCAGTTACTGAAAAGATAGATATTGAATCATATTTAGAAAAAAATTACCTTTTAATTAAATAAATATCAAAATGAAGAACGTGACAATTTTTGTCACGTTCTTCATTTTGAGTTAATTGATAATTAGTTGTTTTGATTATAAGTACAGAAAAGCTAGATTAAAATTTTTCTACTATTGAATCTCTTATGGGCATTGGAGCAATATAAGGCGGGTCAGCATATATAGCAGTGCTTATAAATGTAATTATCGTTATGATTGATAGAGATAAAACTAACTTTCTTTTTAAGTTCATTTTTTCACCTCCCCATCCAATAGATCTCTAATTAAATGTTTTGCCTCTAAACTATTGTCCAGTTCTATAAAATTATATAGAATTTTTAAAATAGCAACAGAATCTTTGCTTAGCTTTAAACTGCAAATTTTGTCTTTATACAGCTTTGTTAAATTGTTTATTTTATTATATTGTTTTAGTTCTACATAGAAATCAATTAGTCTAGAAAAAACATCTGGAAATAAAGTTGTATCTTCATGATTTACCGACAAAGTCAATGCTTCATTTAAATATTTTTCACAAGTTTCATATTTATTTAAATAATAATATATATAAGACATACTAAGTAAAATTCGAGGAAATTGATAAGAATTTTTATCAATTTTAGCTATATAATCTGTAACTTTATTACTATATTTAACTACATTTGAATTATCTTTTTTTTCAGTATATACTTGTACAATATTGATATACGTTGAACACATTTCTTCAGGAGTTTCAGATTTTCCAATTATTTTCAATAGTTTATTATAACTTCTAAGAGCACCATCAAAATTTTTAATTTTTGAATTACAGATTCCTTCTAACATTAAAATTCTTTTTATTTCTCTATAGTCATCATAGGTAACATAATACTTTGCATGGATTAATTGTTCCAGACATTCACTATAATCTCCTTTATGGTAAGAAGCCAAACCACTATTATAATAAAAAACGCCTATATATTTATTAGGAATATCGTCTTGAGTAGATAAGGCAAAATTACACAATCTAATGGCCTCATCAAATTTTTTAGTTAAAATACAATTATAGACTAACTTTAAGATTATCTTATACCGTCTTTTCATGTAGGGATATTCATAAGAAACTTCTAAAGCTTTAAGATAGTAGTAATATTCTCTAATAGAATCTTTAGCATTGTAGTAAATATCGCCTAGCAAATCATAAGTTTTAACTTTTTTATCAATAAAATTCCATTTATTTAGAAAAGTTTCAATTTTGTTTAATTCCTCTAATTCAAAATCATATATTTTTTCATCTAAATGATGTTGTAGCTTTTCAATATAAAAATTAGCTTGTTTTCTTGCATCATATCTATTTGGATTTAGAATATCTTCTGGTTGTATGTATATATCAATACCTCTTTCATGAATAATTTTATTCATGTTTTTTGAAATTATAGTAGCTACATTATGGTATATAGGTGTTCTGTCATTTTCGATAAGGCTGATTAGATTTCTAGTAACCTGCTCCCCAGCTATTTCATATTGTCTTAAATTTAAACCTTTTCTTATTCTTTTTAAATTTTGACCAATAGTAATTTCATTATTTTTCAATTTTATCATACCTTTGTCATATATTTTAATTACATTATAATTATATCATATAAATATATATGTGTAAATATATTTACATGATTTTTGTTTTATGATATAATTATATTAAAGTTATAAGATTCTTTAATGTACCAGAGAAGGTCCAAATTGTGGGGCATGAAGTTTATGGGGTATGGACTTTTTTCTGGTACATTTATATTTAATTGTGAAATTATAATTCTTAGTGTAAAATAATTGTTGGACAAATAAACAAAAAAATATAGAGAATAATCCTCAATTTGATATAATGTAATTGTTGAAATCACAAAAAAGGAGGATATTCTCTATGAATAATATTATACAATTAATAGCAGGAAAAGTTAAGGGTGAAATTGAAGAAAATATAATAAGAGTTCTTGAGGGCGAAGGAAACCTCGATGATATTGTAGATTCAGTTGGAGAAATGGTTAATGATATTGGTATTAAAACTATTCAAGCAATAATTAGTGCATTAAATAGTATTATTAAAAAATCTCCTGAAAGAAGTGGAAAATACCATGTT
>NZ_DATHXO010000042.1:0-2183 GCF_035459645.1 Schnuerera sp. | reverse complement strand
TTTTAAAAAAGGTGATAAATTTTTTCTATATTTTGCTAATATTATAAAGAGTATGCATAAAAAGGTATATAATGGTGTGTTTTATGGCAAGGAGTTTAATTTAAAAGATAAAAATTTGATAGATGTTTTTAATGATTATTTTTATTCCTTTTTAGAGAATGAATCGATAGATTTATATGAAATTAAAACAGACGAAGAAATAAGGTATAACTTTAAAGCGTTTATTGACAAGTGTGAAATTGCCAATGATTATTGGACAAATAGTCCGCATACAGTAGCGAAAGGCATATTTTCATTTGCATATATTACTGAACAGATAAAATCAATACTTCTAGAACGCTCTATAGGAGATAAATGGGAAAAATTCTTAAAAGATAATTTAGGAGAAGAAAAAATTGATTTTCAGAATAGAGAAATAGAATGGGACAAGTTAAATGATGAAGATATCAAATTTTTATCTAGAATTTTACTTCAATTTGTAACTAGAAAAAATCCTTCGCCTGCAAGGTTTAGGAGGATTTGGGAATCTACTAAAGAATTCCTTATGAATGTAGAAAATGATATGATGGATATTTTAAAATTAAAGGAAGGTAGAAATATTAGAATCAAATGGGAAAGCATCATACACGAAGAAAAACATAAAGGTAAAGATTTTGAATACAAAGGCTTACATTTTAAATCAGACAAACATGGCAATCTCTATCTTCTATCATCAACAGAGAAAGCAGTTTCTATATTATCCAAATACAAGGACAAAGAAAAAGCATACAATCATATATTAAAGGAGAACACTGGATGGTTGAAAGATAAAATCATTGAAATTACCAATTTGAATGATAATAGCAAATGTAAAATAGAATTAAATAATCCAAGGAATATTCCATATAAACCATATCTATCCATAATAAATCCTACCCCTATATCATGGCAATTTATAGTTCCAGCTGAACATGTTACAGATATTATAAAAGAAACTCAAAAAAGATATTACAAAGAATATAAATATGTAATGGGGAAGTTGCCACTTCATATAGGGGTAGTCTTCCAAGATTATAAGAAACCTCTTTATATAGGGATAAAAGCTTTAAGGAATATTAGAAGAGATGTAGATGATTGGGATAGTTTAAAAAGCAATATAACTGGTAAACAATTACAGAAAGTGTTTGAGAAAAATATCGATGACGATAGATTGAACTATTATAGTATATATCCATTAAATGAAGACAATGGGTGTATTAAAGATAAGAAGCATATTAAAGAGTTTTATAGTATTTATATAAAAGCTGAAGATGTTTTATATAAGTTTAAATCTGTTAATAATGTTAAAAAAGGTGAAGAATATATTGTATATCATAATACAATTGACTTTGAATATTTAGATGTAAATACTCGTAGAAATGATATCTACTATGATATTACAAATAGTAAAAGAGCTAAAAGTATTGTAAAATACAAACAAAACAGACCTTATACATGGGAAGAATGGAAATCTTTCGATAAATTTGAGGAATATTTTAATAATAACAAAATTAGGATAAAACTTCAAACTATAATAAACCTTATATACTCTAAACTTGAAGATTGGCAAGGCTGCCAAAATGATACATTAAATAGATTCATGTTATCAGCTTTTGTAAATACTTTCGAATTGAAAGATGTTACTTCTAAAAATGATTTTGCGAAAATGTTAGGTAATGATTCGTGGAGTGAATTAGAAAATTTATGTAATCAAAAATTTATTAAAGAGCTTTATATGTTTATAGACATGTACGAATTTTGGCACAATGGATTAAAGAAAATTTAAAGTAAAGGGGAAAGGATAATGAAAATATATGCTATGGCTCAAGACCCTATCTATATAGGGACAGGGGGATTTACTATAGGGAGAGTTGACAATACTATTGTGAGAGATCCAATAACAAACATACCCAAAATTCCTGGAACTAGTGTAGCAGGGACTTGGAGATATTATATGGCTCTTACAATTCATTCTTGTTTCAAAGAAAAATATAGACTTAATAGAAAAAGTAGAAAACAAGTAAAGATAGAAGAACTTTTTAACCATAACATGAAAGATTGGATAACGGATTTTGAAGGAAATCGGTATGCAGCTATTAAATGTGCTGGTCAAGATGATGAACCTAATATTAAAAGGGAGGAAGCAAAAGAAAAAGGAACTGGTC
>NZ_DATHXO010000041.1:0-1883 GCF_035459645.1 Schnuerera sp. | reverse complement strand
GCTCGTACCTCTTTATCATTACAAAATACTTTATCTAACATTTTATCCACATCTTCATTATATGCTTCTGGATTATATTTGACAGGTACTCTTTCAAATTCAACGTATCTTGGAGAATGTTCATATAAAACACGGTTTCTAACATCTAACCTACCATTTTCAATATTAATAATGTATGGAAACTCAACCCTATTCACATCTCGATTGGTCTTTATTTTAATGTATGATAAGACTTCATTTCTCATATGAGACCTAATATCTGGAGCCATCTCTAACATTTTGTTTTCTATTAAATTATCATTCCTCTGATAATATCCATTATTGTAAATATATATTTGGTCATTAGAGGTGATAATATCGTATTCTTCCAATATTGCTTCTGCAAATAGGTTATGTTGAATCTGTCCTTTTTCATTTCTCCAAGTGCCATATCCACTACCTAAATCTACAAAAGCATCATCTCTTAAAATTTGTTCGTTTAATTCTTTATCGTCTAATGGTTCTTTTAAGACATATTTATTGATAATATTGAAAGTTTCTTTAATTTCATCTTTAGTAAAACCTTGTTTTTGCAAATCTATAATATACTCAAATAATGCATTATTTCGACCGTCTCCATTTTCCATTTTTTTAAAATCAACATCTATCTTAACAACAGATGTTAACCATTTTGGAATATATTGAATTTCATCATCTTCCATTGGTTGTAGCCAATTACGCCATACCCCTCCCCTCTTAACTACTGTATAACCCCATTTCCCCCAACTCCTACAATCTGCCACTAAACCACAAGCTAAAGGGTGCTTTACAAAGTTCTTCATTATATTTTCAGATTTAAACCAGAAGTGGTATCCATTATCGGTTTCCATTATTCTAGTTTTTAATCCTTCACCCTTAGCAATTTTTAACATTTTTTCACCATCAGATTTTGTGTCAAAATCCAGAACCACAAAAGGCTCTGGAATTAACACTCCTAAATCAGGGTAGTCTTGCACTTCTTCCAACTCGTGTCCACCGTTTCTTAATTTTTCTATGGGATTTTTACCACCTTTAGCAAGTTTAACATATCTCAAATTCTAATCACCCCAATCCAATTTATAAAACTCATATTAACCCTCTCTCTTTTGCTATTTTATTTGTTACTTCATTTAATAAATCCCACACGGCGTCTTCTAAAATATTATATTCTATGGATACATTTTCAACATTTTTATGAATTGGTTTATCCGGTAACAATATATCTGTTAATATAGCTTGTTCATATGTTGGAAAACTCTCAATAACTCTCTTAGCAATATTGTAATTTAACTTATTTATATCAGTTCTTAAATCTTTACCATCAGTTTTATAATATAGTCTCATCATATGGTTTACATAACTATTATAATAACTCAATTTATCACTCTCCTAATAAAACTTATTGATTATCCATTCAAAATATTTAATAAAAATAAATGGAAGTAGTATAAGATATATTATTGGGAACAATATCCAATTAAAAGATAATTTAGAAATTCCAAGACCAATAATTAATGCTAATATAAATATTGGAATTAATAATATTAGCGTTTTCATATATTCTTTAAAAGACATCTTAATCCTCCTTCAATATTCTAGGTGTATAAATTCTATTCTTCTGTTTTTCTTCTATTTTTCTTATCTGTCCTAACACTTGTTCTAAATCCTTAATTGTTCTACTATGCTTGTCTAAACAATTCACAAGAGGTTTCAATAATTCCACGTTATCTTTATGTTTCCTACGTTCTAATCTAGTGTTTTTAAGCTGTGTGGCAATTTTAGACCTTTCGTTCCCACTAAGGGGGACTATCTCCAACATATGAAGATAGTCTTGAGTTAACAAATCCATCTCACCAACTTTATCA
>NZ_DATHXO010000040.1:0-5447 GCF_035459645.1 Schnuerera sp. | reverse complement strand
AGGGAATATTAAAAGGTGGGTTCTTTAGTTTTGCAGCACAAAAATATGAAAATAGTAGAGCAAAAGGCACATTAAATTTAATTCCATATATAAATGATTCCGTCCTTGATGAGTTATATGCACTTGAAATTGGAGCTGATTATCTTTTTAGATGTGAGCCAATGTCTTATGATGCTTCACATATGGAAAGGCCGGATTCATATATGTTAAAGCCATTATACGATGGAGGTCCTTTATATGAGAAGATTGATAATATTGATGAGTTCAATTTAGAAGATCCTAAATGGCAAAAAATGAGAGAGGATATAGAGCTTTTAGATATGAATACCAGAGCATTTAGCATCATTGCAACTAAAAACATGGAAACTCACCCCCATACCCAAGGAAATCTGGAGGGGTATACTTTGTATGATGGAAGATGGATCAACTATGATGATTATAAGAACAATAATAAAGTTTGTATAGTTGGAAAAAATTTATTTAAAGCACGAGAATTAAAATTAGGAGATAAAATTCCCCTTCAATATATGGAAAGTGAAATTCCTGAGTTTTTAATGACTGAAAAAGACAGAAAAGAGTGGAAAAATCATCATAAAAGTGATGTTATAGAATACGAAATAGTAGGGGTTTATGATCAAATTTATTCAGGTAAAGATATATATGTACCTACAAGTACAGTACCTAAGGAATTTCTAAAATTTCCTACTGAAAATGGAACACCTTATTTATATAGAGGGAATCATAGTTTTGTATTGAAGAATCCTGCTGAACAATCGCAGTTCATTGAAAAATATGGAGATAGTATTAAAGAAGCTGGGTTTGAACTTCAATTCTTTGAGAATAATGCTGAAACATTTTGGATATCTGCGGATAAAGTTCTAAATAATCTTAAAACAAATATTGTATTATACGGGATTTTATTGCTATTTGCAATGTTATTTACTATATATATGTATGTAGAGATTTATAAGAACAATTATGCTATTGAAAAAATCCTAGGTTTTACGCATAAATCTGCATCTAGGCATCTGTTGATGCCATTATATATTTTTGCTGCGATAGGAATAGGATTATCATCTTATTTTGGCTACCAAACTGCTATAAAGAATTCTAAAAAGATATTAGAGGAAATCTTAGGAAAATTACCTAACAATTTAGATTTTTCTATTAGTGTAAAACTTGTATTTCTAATGTTTCTAATAATCATAGGCGTATTGGTGATACAATCGTTATTTATGGTGTTTAGATTTAAGAAGCGGTCTTTGCTTGAATTCTTTAGTAAAGAAAACAAAGAAAATAAAAAGAAAGTCCAAAATCTAGATACAGATGATTTAGACATAATTGATAATGAATTTCATACCGATGATTTGGCAGATGTCATTTCATTTGACGATTCAAATATAAATATCAGTAAAGGAAAGACAGTCCTCAAAGGATATGGTAAAAAACATATTTCTCGATCTATTGTAACTACGATTTTAATGGTAGTTGTAACGGGACTTTTGATTGGCACTCTTACATGGTTAATCAATGTAATAGAATCAAATCAGGTTTTCATTGATAAAACCATATCTGAAACTACCATATATGGAGAGATAAAATATATTGGTGAAGTAAATTTTTCATTTAAAGGACATATTTCTGAAGATATTTTAAATAAAATCTTAGAAACTGGTTTAGTTAAAGATTACTTTGGAGCTGTGGATAATGAGTATAGTGAGATAAATATTGATAGAAATGGAATTAAAGAAACCATTAAAGAAGAAAGCGCTTTAGATTTAGCATATTATGAAAAATATATACAGATGACTATATTAGCATCTAATAAAGAACTAAACTCTGATAACGGAATTAAACTATCGGGGATAGAGGATCAAAGTATAATCGATAAAATCAACTCCTATACTCCAACACAAGATGAAATTCCAATTTTAGCCTCTACTGCAGCTATGGATGCCTATAATTTAGAGATAGGAAATAAAGTATCCTTAAAAGATGCAGGATCAAATTATCCCGATGTATATGGAACGATTGTCGGTACTTATGAAGGCTATGGATTCCCAACACATGATGCCTATTATAAACAACAACATCGAATTCCAAGTAGGACAGTATATCAAGAAACCTTTATCTTTCCAATGGATGCTGTTAGGTTAATTGAAAGAAACGGAATTAACTATGTAAGAATTGATTTATTATTTGATAAAGAGAAGAATGCAGAACTTTACTATAATAGGGAAGAGATATTGAATCAAATAGCTAAAACTACATCTGGTGATAGTACTGGATACAAACTGGTCCTTTACGATGATATACTGACCGAAACTATTGGACCATTGGAGAAAAATATGGAATTACTAAGTATTATATATCCAATCATCTTGGTATTATCATTGATAATCGCTGTAGTTTTACCTTATTTATTAATCCTTAGGAGAAGTGAGGAGTTGGCAATTATGAGAATCCTTGGAGTAAAAGAAGTGGAGGTAAAACGATATGTATTTACAGAGAGCTTAACGCTAATAATTATTGGAGAGGTAATAGCTATTGCAGTAATAAGTGTAGTAACCTTTAAATCTGGAGTATATCCAATATGGAAGTATCTATTTGTCATAGTTGGGTATTTGTTAGCAAGTATTATAGGTGTTTTAGCAAGTTTAAAAAATGTGCTTTATAAAAAGCCATTAGAAATGCTACAGGTAAAGGAATAAAGGAGGGGGTATATTGGTAAAGCTTGAGATGAAGAATTTATTTTATAGATATAAGGGTGCAAATAAAGATGTACTAAAAGATATAAACTGTAGATTTGAAGGTGGAGAGTTGAATGCAATAGTAGGCCCTTCAGGTAGTGGTAAGACTACACTGCTTTCCATAATGGCAGGATTAGATAAACCGACCCAAGGGATTATAACTATAAATGATAAAGATTTAAAAGATTTAGATTTAGATGAATACAGAAGGGATTCTATATCTATGATCTTTCAAGCATTTCAGCTATTCCCCTTATTGACTGCTTTGGAAAATGTAAGCTTTCCTATGGAATACAAGGGAATAGATAAGAATCAAGCAATAGAAAAGAGTAAAAAAGTTCTAGAATCTCTAGGTATAGACGGAGATAAGCAATCCAGGTATCCAACTAAACTATCAGGTGGAGAACAACAAAGGGTTGCTATAGGTAGGACCTTAGCTACAGGAGCAAAGATAATCCTTGCAGATGAGCCTACTGGCAATCTGGACGATGAAAATAGTGATAAAATTATAGATATATTGAAACGATTAGCTCATGAACAAGGTTTCTGCGTAATTATAGTAACTCATGATATGGAAATAGCAGAACAATCGGATAATGTATGGAGAATAAAGGATGGTACTATTGAGCAGGTAAAATAGACAATTAGAGAGGTTTTATTATGCTTAAGAAAATAAAAATGAGCAAATTTGTAAAAAAACAATGGATTTTATAGAGGTCTTTTCTTGGTGTGTTAAGCTTTCTTGGAAGGTTTCTCATTTATATACAATATTGAGGGTATTAGCAGAATTATTTAATCCATTATTAAATATTGCAGCTGTTTTTGTTTCGAGGCAGATAATTAATTATATATCTGCCTCTATAGGCAATCTTAATACTCTCTCTATATATAATTTTTTATTTCTGATGGCTTTAATAGCCTTATTAAAAGTAATAATGATAAAGGTTTAAATCTATTCTAGAATTGTCCATTCAGAACAATTAGACCAATGGATGACAAGAAATATGATAGAATTTTCTTTTGATGTGGATTTAGCATATTTAGATAATCCAAACTATCAAGATAAGATTACATCAGCAATGAGAGATGGTTCAATTTTGGTTCAAGCATTAGGTTCAAGTATATCTGCCATCAGTGCTATTATGTCATTTTTAATATCATTTGTTATTCTTTCAAATGAGAATATTATTTATGCTTTAATAATGACAATGGCTGCCTTACCCTCTGGAATAGCTTTAAAATATTATACAGAATCTCTTTATGATTTAAGTTTAGGACAAATATCAAATAGGAGAAAGCTGTCGTATATTCAACAGATAGCTTTTAGTAGGGACTTTAGCCAAGATGTGAGACTTTTTCAATCAAGTAAGATACTAAAAAATTTTTATGATAACCTATGGGGCAAACTATTTAGTCAGCGTAAGAAAATTTTAAAGAATCGCTCTAGGATAACTTTTATATTAGATTTCTTACCAGAGGTTGTTCTTGTTATTATAAGTGGCCATATAATTTTTAATATAGTGGATGGAAAATTAGTTATAGGGGACTACATATTTTTAAGTGGACTATTGGGACAATTATGGCATTCGACATCTAGCTTTATATCTTCTTCCATGGAAATAGTTGAAAATAAATTAAGGATGAATAATTATAAATCTCTTTTTAAATATACAAACAAAATCGAAGATAATGGTATATTAGAATTAAAAATTGTAGATAGTATTCTTTTTAAGAATGTAAGTTTTGTCTATCCACTTAGTGAAAAATATGCTTTGAAAGATATTAGTTTTCATATCAATAAGCCTGAGCATGTTGCATTTGTAGGATTAAATGGCTCAGGGAAATCTACTATTATAAAACTTTTACTTAGATTTTATGAACCAACCTCTGGAGAAATTTTGATAAATGGCATTAATATATCATCTTATACTATTACTTCTTTAAGAAGATGCTTTAGTGTTTATTTTCAAGATATGAATAATTTTGCCTTTACTATTAAAGAAAACTTTCATTTAACAAATCCCGATGTATTGATTAATGATGAGGACATAATTGAAGCTTTAGAGAAAAGTGATTTTATAGAGATTTTAGATTTAAATGAAGCAGGACTAGATGCATATATATCTAAATTTTTCACACCAGATGGTCTAATTCTATCAGGTGGACAAACTCAAAAATTAGCTCTAGCTAGGGTACTATATCGTAAGGATACTATTCTTATATTAGATGAAGTTTCTTCAAATTTAGATCCAAGAGCAGAGCATGAAATTTTCAATAAATTGGAGGATATAACTGAAAATAGGCTTACTTTATTTACTTCTCATAGATTATCTAAGCTATCTTTAGCAGACAGGGTTATAGTCTTAGAAGATGGTAAGGTTATTGAAGATGGTAAACCAGAACAATTATTAAAGGATAATAAAAGATATGCTGAATTATTTAGATATCAGCAGAAAAAATATATGGTGGAAGGTGAAGCTTAATTATGAAAATAGCTGTAATAGATGAAGGGGTATTGCCTGTATTCAATAAAGAATTAAATATAATTGAAGACTTAATGATCAGTAGTGAAAATTTAGTTATTAATAGCAGCGATGATGTTCTAATTAGTACTGATCATGGTTTTAATGTATGTAAAATAATAAATAAGTATGCTCCGGAAGCAGAGATTATAAGCATAAGAATTTCTAATTCCAC
>NZ_DATHXO010000039.1:0-2941 GCF_035459645.1 Schnuerera sp. | reverse complement strand
GGTTGACCTATGTGTCAACCCGATTATATGTCAACCCGTTGATGCACATAAGATTATAAGCATAACTTCCTTTTTAATTCCTAAGGTTTTAATTCACAATTCACAATTTAAAATTCACAATTTGCGACGTTTACGTCGCATTTAACTACTAATGTCCAACTATAGTATATAATTCACCTGCCATCTTATCAACCAAAATTAACCATTTACCCTTCAAATATCTATATTTATCCAATGTCATCTGTCAAATGCTCTATCTAAAAGGGTCAAAAAACGGTGTCTTTTTACCGATTTTTAACCCAAATTTGATCCTCAAACCACTATATGTTGTGGTGCAGCCTATTATTCTTTATCAAAACCACAATACGTCATCAGAATTGCTACTTCAGCCGTAGAATGTACCCAATCACATCTCCCTACAGTCGTGTTCTTGGACATTCCTGGCATAAGACGTACCTCTACTTACAACTCGTTTCACTCCTTGTAAGCAGGGTTACGACTTCAACGTGTCTTGAGAGGTCAATAAAGATGTCGTAGAGAGATATCAGCCCCTTGGTGGTATGCCACTATAATACAGTTTATAAAGAACTTGATATTAATTTGGGAATTGATTATATTTCTATATGAGATTTAATTTATATCTATAACTACTTTCTGTTTCTTCATATCTTTGAAATCCAATGCTCTCAAACAACTTCTGTGAACCAATATTATATTTATATATTTCATTAACTGCAAGGTAACTATATCCCAATTGTTTCCCCCGTTGAATAAGTGCCTCAACAACCTTTTTACCAATCCCCTTACCGCGATAAGTCTCAACCCCGATAACGATGGGCATATCTATGTTTGAAAATGTTACATCTCCTATTGTAATATATTTATCGCCATCTTCTATCTCAATAAAATACAATTCGCCATGCTCATTCAGATATGAATACATTCTGCACAATTTCTCCATATCATATGGCTCATTCTCACCATCTACAAGCATTAAAGTTTCTTCATCCTGATACCATTCAAGAGCAAAGGCGAAATTATTATCAAATTTGCGTAACCGAATACTATCGCTTACAATTATATATTCTGGTTGTTTTATATTCAAAATTGGCACCTCATTCCCTCCTAACTTTTATATGCAATATACCAGATACTGTCACCAGCAAATCCCGTTTTTCTATATAAGCCTATTGGATTACTAATATTGTTACAGTCTCCAGATACAGTTGCAAACTTTGCTTTTCCCTTCATTCTCCTTAACAGTTCAGCAACTAGGAATTTTCCAAATCCCTTTCCTCGATATTCTGGTAGCACCTGTATCCATTCTAGTATTCCCTCTTTTACAAGGGAATCAAATTCTGCAATTCCAAATGCAATAGGCGTATACATACCATTATTTATTTTATCAATAAATATCCATAGTTCATTTTTATATACATCATTTTTTATATATTCCTTTAATTTATCTTTTGTAAGGTCAGTATTTGGATAAGAAATTTGGATTATTTCCAGAGCCTTATCAAAATCTTTCTCGTTATTAGGATCAAAGGTTCTATACCTACAATTCTTAGGTAAGTCTTCATTATTTATTTGCTCCAAATTATGTTTAATTCTAAAAAACTTATCTACCTTAATAAATTCCTTCTTAGCATTCTTTGATAATTTATTCCATTCACTTTCATGATATACTTTTATATTATCTGGTTTAGTGAATGTAGTTTCTTTCCAATATGGTAGTGCTGAATAATTACAAGGATCTTTTTCATATAATAATTTATTATGAACATCATCGCAATATTTATCCCATTTTTCTTCAAATATATCCTTTGGAACAATATATTTTACTAAATCCAATGCTGACAAAATACCTTTTTCTTTACAATCATTAATATTGATACTATATGCTTCCCAATCCAGTTTTTCAGTTTCTTTTATTGTAGGAATATATTGAAAACCTTTCTGAATCAAACAAGTGGTTCTTGTATGCCCATCTGTCATCACTATATCTTCTCCTAATTTTATAATAGGAACTGGTTCTAATAACTCTATATCAAAATCCTTTTTCAATAAATTTAATTTATCCTCATTTATATAAAATTATGATGGTTGCAATTTATTTGCTTTAACCCATAATATTTTATCTTCTTTCATTTTGCTATATCTCCATAATATTATAATTTTATTTAAAAATAGGATAGCTAAAATATTTAAGCTACCCTATTTACCTTTATTGTAATCTAATTCATAGCAGATTCTCTATTAGTTTGGAATTTAATATCTAAATCATTAAAAGAAAACACTAAATTTAATGCATCTTCCGAATTTGGATCAATGTATCCCGTGTCCTTAAATCCAATTTTCTTATAAAGATTTATGGCTTTAATATCTTTCTCTTTTACACAGACCTCAATACTTTCGTATCTTCTTTCTACATATAGATAATCCAATATTAATTTTAAAGACTCATATCCATGGCCTTGATTTTGATGGCTAATATCTATAAAAAATTGTTGCAGTTCGTAGCATTCGGGTTCTTCATTTATATCACGAACCATAAGCATTCCAATAATATTTTCTTCGCTTTTTATACTGAAAACTTTTGAATTATAATTTCTATAAATATATGCTCTAGCTAAAATATCCATAGGACTAGCTACATAGTCTTTCTGCTCTTCTGATAATTCTAGAGTAATTAACTTAGTCCAATTTCTTTCATCTATATCTGCTAAATAGGTATTATTTCTTTTAGTAGTTAGTCTTATTACACCATATTCATCAATACCATCAAAATAAAACCCCTGTTTCATCTAAAATCTCATATTTCTTTTATTAGATACATTAAGTTCAAAGTACTTAGCACCCTTAGAAATCTCAATTTCTTTGATTATGTTAAAAATATCTGTTCCATAACCATTATCTCTAAGTTCAGGTATAATACAAT
>NZ_DATHXO010000038.1:0-2879 GCF_035459645.1 Schnuerera sp. | reverse complement strand
ATAATATATATTCCTTCCTCTATCGAATAACAAGTAAGATTCACCATTTCTTTTATAATAATGATACTTCTTGATTGGAGATTTTGTAAATCTCCAAACCAAATATTCATCATCTATATAGCTAGTTTCATCTTTTAATTTTTCCTTATTTAATACAGGTTTAACATAAGAATATTTGTTTATTTCCCAACCTAATTTTAAATTCCCAGGTAAAGAATTTTCATTTGGGAAATTATAGATAAAGGCTCCCTTGGTCTTCTCTAACGCCAATAAACTAGATTTTGTAAATATTCCTCTTCCTCTATAGCTTTTTAATACAGCCGTATCACAAGGTTGATAAGATATTTGTTTCCCTATATCGTTTCTCCAGAAAGCCCTAATTCCTACTGGCTTATCTTTATCATAGACTATAACGATATATGAGTCCCCGTAAATATTATCTATGTACTTCCAATTAAACCATTCTAAACTATAATTCATATTAAAAACTTCATTAAAAACATCAACAAAATATTTCTTTTCTGTTTCTGTAAACTCACCACTTAATTTACATATGTAGGTAATTTCTTCTCTACCAGTCAATCTTCACACCTACTTTCTATTTAAATTCAATCTCTTCTTCTTTTGATTATACTATAGTTTATTATTGTTTTAAAGAAATTAAAAAAATAAGCATATTCAATTAATGCTTATTTTTATAGATCTATCAATCCTAAACTTATTTTTAAACAATCATCTACCTTTTCCATCATCTCATCATTAAATCTACCTATTTTCTCACGCAACCTTTTTTTATCAATAGTCCTTACCTGTTCTAATAAAACAACAGAATCTTTAGGAAGTCCATATTCTGGAGCACTAATTTCTACATGAGTAGGTAGCTTTGCTTTATTGATTTGAGAAGTAATAGCCGCTACGATGATAGTAGGGCTATACTTATTACCTATATCATTTTGAATAACAAGAACAGGTCTCACCCCTCCTTGTTCTGAGCCAACAACTGGACTCAGATCAGCATAAAAAACATCTCCTCTTTTTACGTTCACATTTTTTCACACCCAGTTAATCTTGTTTCATATACATTTAATTCAACCATATCCTGTTCAAAACCTATTTCAGCTAGAGCTAAATTGATTTTACTCATTTCAACATATCCGTCCTTAAGTCTTTGAGAAACTTCCACCCGCCTTTTTTCACGAATGTACAATTTCATAGCTTCTTTAACAAACTCACTCCTGTTTTTCTTTTCCATAGAAACAATAAAGTCCACCTCTTTTAATAAACTATTTGGTAAACTAACCATAATTCTTTTAGTTTCAGCCATTAAGTTTGCACCCCCAAGAAATGTTTCTCTTAAAACCTATAAAATAAGCCCTGCTAAAATCACATATATCAATTATATATTCTTTACATTAATTGTGTCAATATGGATAGAGATTTATTCAAAAATTGGTTAATCCAGTAGATAATCTTCTATATCTATTATCCTACCATTTTCAATGTATACTCTGGGAACCCTCCTTCCTATCATACAAACTATTTCATAATTAATAGTTCCTAATTTTTCTGCAACTTCATCTACATGAGGATAGCCTTCTTCTCCATATCCAAATAAAACTACCTCATCTTCAACATTTACATCTTCTAATCCGGTAATATCTAACATACACTGGTCCATACATATTTTACCTACTATTGGTACCCTTTGACCTTTTAAAAAGACTTCGGCTTTTGAAGTTAGCATTCTTGTAAAACCATCAGCATAACCTATAGGGATAGTAGCAATTTTAGATTCTCCCTCGGTAATAAAAATTTGTCCATAACTAATTCCTGTACCTTTAGGAACCTGCTTAATATTGGAAATTTTAGCCTTCAAAGTCATTGCTGGTTTTAAATCCATCCTATCCTTATTAACTTCATGTGAAGGATAGAACCCATATATCATAATTCCAGCTCTTACCATATTCAAATTATATTCAGGAAGATCTATTATAGCAGCACTATTAGACACATGTTTAATAGGTATGGAGATTCCCTTTTCTTCCAAATTCTCAATTATCTTCATGAATCTCTTATATTGTAGATTGGTATACGTTTTATCATTCTCATCTGCTGTTGCAAAATGGGTAAAAATCCCTTCAACTTTTATATTTGGTAAATTAAAGATTTTAATTATTTCTTCTACAGCTTCATCTTTAGGTAAGAAACCTAATCTACCCATTCCACTGTCAATCTTCAAATGAATAATTCCAGTCTTATTTAAATCCCTAGCTACTTTAGAAAAAGCCTTTGCATTTTCATAATCATATATCGTCTGAATAATATTATGTTTTACTACTAAGGAATATTGTTTCTTTGGAGTATATCCTAGGATAAGTATTGGGACATCTATATTTGCATTTCTAAGTTCAATAGCTTCTGATAAAGTTGCCACTGCTAATCTATCTGCGCCATTTTCTAAAAAGGTCTTAGCAGATTGAATAGAACCATGACCATAGGCATTAGCTTTTACTACTGCAGTTATTAAAACTCCTTCTCTGGTGTTTCTTTTCACTTCTCTCATATTATGAGCTAAATTATCTAGATCTATTTCTGCCCAAACAGGTCTAATCTCATCTAAAGCATTCATCATACCACCTCTGTCATTATTCTTTATCTATATGTCGTATTAAACTTATAATCTTATCTTATCTCTTATAACTTATATATTCAACCTATAATGGACAAAATCCTTCTTTTTTTACGAAATTTTTTGAATCCTTTTATTAAGATTCTAAATTATATGACTATATTCTAGCGTTTTTATGGCATAAGGTATATTTGCCAATATATCCCCTGAAATCATTCCATATTCACCTTTATCCATCTTAGCTAAATCA
>NZ_DATHXO010000037.1:0-4852 GCF_035459645.1 Schnuerera sp. | reverse complement strand
ACTTTTATCCTATTTGTGGCTTTTTTAGGACTAAGATTATTTGGTAAATATATATTGGATTATCTAATAAAGTTTATGAAAAATGTCTATAAAAACATTGAAACCGTAGATGAACTTTTTTATGAAAACAACTTGATGACTAATTTTATTAATATATTATCTTCTTTCTTTGGTTTAGCAACACCTATTATACTTGTCTCTTTTTTAGCTGCAATTATTATTAATTATTTGCAAATTGGTTTTTTATTTACTACTAAACCACTAAAAATTAAATTAAATCGAATAAGCCCTATAGAAGGTTTTAAAAGAATTTTTTCTAAAAAAGCTTTAGCAGAATTGGTTAAATCAATTTTAAAAATTTTATTAATTGGATATGTTGCTTTTTCTTTTATTAATAAAAATTTAATTAAAGTAATGAATCTACAAAATTTAGAACTTACTACTATGCTGAAGAATTTCTCAAGTTTAGTTTTTGGTTTTTCTATGAGAATTGTTGGAGTTTTGGCTTTTTTATCTTTTTTAGATTATCTGTTTCAATGGAGAGAACATGAAAAAAATCTAATGATGACTAAGCAAGAGATAAAAGAAGAATATAAACAAACTGAAGGAGATCCTTTAATTAAATCTAAAATAAAGGAAAAACAGAGAAGAATAGCAATGTCGAGGATGATTCAAGATGTCCCACAAGCTGACGTGATAATTACGAATCCAACCCATATAGCTATTGCTATAAAATATGATAGAGACTTATATCAAGCACCTTATGTATTAGCAAAAGGCGCAGACCTTATTGCTGAAAATATAAAAAAAGTAGGTAAGGAACATTCGATTCCGTTAGTTGAAAACAAGCCTTTAGCGAGGGCTTTATATGATACGGTTGAAATAGGAAGTTTAATTCCAGAAGACTTATATGAAGCAGTGGCTGAAGTATTAGCATATGTTTATAGTTTAAAAGATGACTTTTAGGAGGAAAGATAATGAAATTTGGCGATATTATTGTTGCTCTAGGTATTATTGGAATAGTTTTAATTATTATTATACCTATCCCCAATGGGTTGTTAAGCGTTTTATTAAGTATTAATATAGCTTTGTCTTTACTAATTTTATTGATTTCTATGTATTCAAAGAATGTACTTGAAATTTCCATATTTCCATCTTTACTTCTAATTGCTACCCTTTATCGATTAGCATTAAATATATCTACTACTAGAGGTATATTATCTAATGCAGATGCAGGTAAAGTAATAGAGACTTTTGGTAAATTTGTAATACAAAATAACCCTATAGTTGGTTTTATTATATTTCTGATTATTATAATAATACAATTTATTGTAATAACAAAAGGAGCTGAAAGGGTAGCGGAGGTATCTGCAAGGTTTACTTTGGATGCTATGCCTGGGAAACAGATGGCTATTGATGCCGACTTAAATTCTGGTTTAATTACTGAGCAGGAAGCAAGAACTAGAAGAAAAGATGTTCAAAGGTATGCTGATTTCTATGGCGCTATGGATGGAGCAACTAAATTTGTTAAAGGTGATGCTATTGCTGGAATAATAATTACTATTATAAATATTGTCGCAGGCCTAATAATTGGTGTATCTGCTGGAATGCCCATCAACGAGGCCATGCAAACATACACCCTATTAACAGTTGGGGATGGTTTAGTCAGCCAAATACCTGCATTGTTGATTTCTACTGCTACAGGTTTAGTAGTTACTAGAGCCGCTTCAGAATCCAATTTAGGACAAGACATGATTACACAATTATTTAGTAATAATTCTAAGTTGTTATATATAATAGGAGGAGTAATAGTCTTATTAGGAGTATCTACAACTTTGCCAACCTTTACTTATTTAATACTTGGACTTATTTTTATATTTTTAGGATACTTAATGGGGAAAGGGGTTAAAGAAGAAATCGAAGAACCAATAGAAGAAATATCAGAAGCAGAAGAATTAAGAAAACCAGAAAATGTACTAGGTTTACTAAAGGTAGATGATATTGAATTAGAATTTGGTTATGGCTTAATACCACTAGCAGATGTTAATCAAGGCGGTGATTTATTAGATAGAATCGTCATGATACGAAGACAAATTGCTATGGAATTAGGTTTAGTAGTACCAATTGTTCGATTAAGGGATAATATCCAATTAAATCCAAACGAATACATAATTAAAATTAAAGGGGTTCAGGTAGCGAAGGGGGAAGTTTATTTTGATCATTATTTAGCAATGGACCCTGGTACTGGAGAAGGAGATATAGAAGGTATTGAAACTATAGAACCTGCTTTTGGCCTACCAGCTAAATGGATAACAGAAAACGAAAGGGAAAAAGCTGAAATATTCGGTTATACGGTAGTAGATCCACCTTCGGTAATTGCTACTCATTTAACTGAAGTTATAAAAGAAAAAGCATATGATTTAATAGGTAGGCAAGATGTGAAACTATTAATAGATAATGTTAAAGAAGAGTACCCTGCTGTAGTTGATGAAGTTGTACCAAAAGTTTTATCAATTGGAGAGATTCAAAAAGTATTGTCTAACTTACTAAAAGAACAGATAAGTATAAGGGATATGGTAACTATTTTAGAAACTTTAGCCGACTACGGCAATGTAACTAGAGATACAGATTTATTAACTGAATATGTAAGACAAAGATTAGCAGGTTATATAACTAATAAATATGTTGAAAATAGTGCTTTAAATGTGGTAACTTTGGATAGTCAAGTTGAAGAGATTATTATGAATTCTATTAATAAAACAGAGACCGGATCTTATTTATCCTTAGAACCAAATATAGCACAAAAAATATTAAATAATACTCTAAAAACAGTACAAAAATTAACCTCTATTGGAGAACAACCTATTGTTTTAACTGCCCCAATAGTTAGGCTTTATTTCAAACGTTTAACCGAGCAATTAACTAGGGACTTAATAGTATTGTCTTATAATGAAATAGAGCCGACAGTTGAAGTTCAATCAGTTGGGATGGTGGATATGTAATGAAATTGAAAAAATACACTGGCTATACTACTCACGAAGCCATGAATAAGTTGAAAAGAGAACTTGGGTCAGATGCTATAGTATTAAATACCAAAACTATTAAACAAAAGGGGTTTTTAGGTTTTTTTAAAAAACCTTTAGTAGAAATTACTGCAGCTTATGAAAACAAAGAATTCTTAACTTTTGAAAACAACAAAGATGATAATCTTATTAAAATAAATAATGAATTAACTATCTTAAAAAACATGGTAGAACAAATTTCTACTAATGTTAATAGTAAAGACTTAGAGTTTTCAACGGTACTCAATAAATATAGAATGAAATTAATAGAAAATGGTGTAGAACATACTACTGCAACTTCTATTTTTAAAAAACTTAATGAACAAATAAATTTTGAAGACAAAGATAATATTGCTATTAAAAAAATAATCGCTCATACCCTTAAAGAGTATATAGGTACTGTAAAACCATTGAGTATGGATAATCCCCAACAAAAAATAATATTTTTTGTTGGCCCTACAGGTGTTGGGAAAACAACCACTTTGGCAAAAATTGCTGCCCAATTAGTTATGAAAGATAAATTTGATATAGGACTTATTACTTCAGATACATATAGAATTGCTGCTGTTGACCAACTAAAAGCTTATAGTGACATCCTAAAGCTACCCCTAGAGGTTATTTATAATGAAGATGATATGTATAAAGCTTTAGTTGCTTTTAAAGATAAAGATATTATTTTTGTTGATACTGCCGGTACAAATCATAGAGATGTAGATGAAAAAGATGAAATTTTTAAAATTATAAACTCTATGAATAATAAGGAAGTATTTCTAGTGTTAAGCGGAACTACGGATTATAATACTCTAAAATCAATTATAAATCATTATAGTTTTATTAAAAATTATAAAATTATTTTTACTAAGATTGATGAAAGTAATGGATTAGGTAATATTTTAAATGCCAAATATTTAACTAAAAACCCAGTTTCTTATATAACTACAGGTCAAAATGTTCCAGATGATATTGAAATATTAGATAAAGAAAAAGTAGTTAGCTGTTTAATAGGGGAGATTTAGCATGAAAGATCAAGCAGAAAAACTCAGAGAATTAATGAAAGAAAAAGTTAATAATAAAATAAAACCTTTAACTAAAAACAAAGCTAAAGTAGTTGCTATAACTAGTGGAAAAGGAGGAGTTGGTAAAACCAATTTTGCCATCAATTTAGCTATTTCTATAAAAAGATTAGGATATAAAGTTTTAGTTTTAGATGCAGATCTAGGTTTAGCTAATATAGAGATTCTAACAGGTACAAATATTAAATATACTGTTGCTGACCTAATTGTTAATAATAAAAGTATCCATGAGGTCCTTGGTGATGGACCTGAAGGTATTAAACTCATATCTGGTGGAACAGGCTTGCATGAATTATCTCTCATGAATGATGACAATATTCACAATTTATTAATAGAAATAGAAAAGCTGGAGTACTTAGCTGATTATATTATAATAGATACAGGTGCAGGAATTTCTAATACTGTTTTACATTTTGTTATGGCAGCAGACGAAGTCATACTTATAACTACTCCTGACCCTACCTCAGTAATGGACGGATATACTATGATAAAGGCTTTGACAAATAATGGATATAGAGGTAAACTAAATATAGTTACTAACATTGTTAGCAGTAGGAAAGAAGCCATAGAAACTTTTAACAAATTAAATGCGGCTTCTAATAGTTTTTTAAAAATTGAACTTACTTTTTTAGGATATTTAGAAAAAAATAATATTGTTCTTAAAGCAGTAAAAAACCAAACTCCTATTTTATTGTTTAGTCCTAAATCATCTTTATC
>NZ_DATHXO010000036.1:0-9909 GCF_035459645.1 Schnuerera sp. | reverse complement strand
ACGTATTCACGATCACTAGCTACTACACTAGCAATTTCATCAGCACGTATTATTAACGCAGACAAATCAGTACCTAAACCATCTATCGCAGTAGCTTGTAACGCAATAGTATCAGCGTTTTGCTGTATAAGTGTAGCATGTTGTTTAACATGGTTATCAACTATAGATAAATCTTCAGCATATGAAATAAATACTGGGTTTTCTAACAATGGAAAGTTTTCAATAAACTCACTATCTAAATGACCTATATTTATAGAATTTGATATTATTTTATCAGCAGTAATAGCACCATCAACTATTTTTGCAGTAGTTATAGAACCATCTTTTAAATCAATAGTATCTATATTTCCTGATAACTTTAAAAATATTGCAGAAAAGTTATCATTTATTTGTTTTATAGAAAAATCAGATAAATCAACAAGTCTTTGCCTTGTATACATTTAACCACCTACTTGATTAATCATAATCGAAATCAAACATAAATTGTGGTTGCTTTATAGTAAAATCACACCCATCAATATTCTCAATTTTAAATTTCATTAACCTGCCTTTATTCCTCATTCTATGCCTATAAAATTCAAACGTATCAGTTAATTCAATTTCTTTTACAACAGTCTTTCGTTCGGATGTACATGTTATTCTAATCTTACCAGTACCTTTAGCAGTAAAATATATCCTATTTAATATTTTACGTGCATTTTGTTCGCCAAAATGTATAATACCACTTTCCCATACACTATCGATAGGATTACCATCATACGTATTACCAATACCATATTTAAATATATTATTATCAGTATTAGTAAAAAGTAATTCATCACCAATACTTAAAAAAGAAGATGCATTGACACCATATTTAATAGTAAAAGCATTAGATTTTAAATCATACTCTATAATCATATTATTTTCTGTTGATGTGCCAGTAGGTATTGACAATATATATTTTCTTTTGTGTATAGTTGCAACAGCTTTATGTGCATATTCTTTATTTAACATATTAAAATACTTCTTCACTTTGTCTGATACAGACGCTGTATTAACACCGTTAAATATGTGTATACCTTCAGTAGATGTCCATATAGCAGTATTTTCAAGGGATGCAATAGTATTATCTAATATTTTACCTTCTACAGTATCAAACACTTGTATAACGTTATAATTGCCAGGATAAGTACCAAACACTCTAAATACATTCTTATTTTTAAACACTACCACGTCGTCAAATAAAGACTTCATACCAATTATGACCCCGCCATCCCACGTAGGTATATCTATAAATCCACCATGCCTATTAGCACTCATTTCATCTACAGGGTAAGTCCAATCATCAATATCAAAATCTCTAGAGAAGTATAAACGATTTGGATATTCAGTATCTCCACTTATCCACAATCTCTCTTTATGCAACTCAATATATTTACCTTTAGGAGCTTTATTGTCAGTACTATCATCAGACGATCTGCCATCATGTTTTAAATCTCTAAAAGTAGTACCATCAAATACTACAACATTATCAATACCATTTGTCAAGATGGTTACTTCATCTAAATCGATTTGGTAATTTACAAAATTAAAATCGTTATTACTGTATCCACTAGAAATCACTTCATAAGCAGTACCAGCTTCATTTAATTTGTATATACTATCACCAACAGCAACAAGTATTACAGCGTCATTATCTTTATAAAAATTCATTAGTCTTTTGTTACCATCAGGTAAGTTATACTCATTAAGTTTTACATAACCCTTGCCAAGGCTCAAATTACCATCATCAATAAAACCATTCTCTATACGTGTAGCTTCACCTAGACCTATAATTTGCTCATCAAGCTCCTGGTTAATACCTTTGTGAAAACTACTTATAATTGGATATTGTTCAACTATTTGTTCTTTCATAATAAACACATCCCTTAATAAACATCTTTAACACACTCATCAACAGAGGAATCATTAATTATCTCATCTTCTATATAAAGTTCTGCAATAATATCTCTATATAAATTAAAATACGATACATCATCTGTATACATAAACATAGCATAGTATACTAATGCCATATGGTATTTAGAATTTATCTCTGGTACATCATCATCATTAACAAGCTCATCAGGTACTAGTATCATCATCAAGTATAATTCACCACTAAGTGGAATATGAGTACCTAATATTAACCTATTGTTGATAATAGTATACTCATTTGCATCCAAAACACCTATTGAAGAATGTTTAGCACGTAATAAAGTTAAAAAATTACTTGGTAAATATACTATATTAGAATCTTCATCTAACTCAAATTCTAACTCAATAGCATTATGATCTCTACTAGCTATTTCTAAATAAGCATAATTAATAGCACTTTTAAGTATATTCTCAGTACGCCTATCACCATCTTGTAAATTCAACTTGTCTAGTGCCATTGTATATATCTCTTTAAGATTCATCAGCACCATCACCTACCATAGACGTAAATTCGCTAAATAACATCTCAGCCATGTTGTAACGCTTCTTATATAACAAAACGTTATAAGCACCATACATAACAATTAAGTAATCATGTACCTCACGTGTAACAGGTATATCTGTATCTTCTACAAGTGGCTCAGGATAACATGAGTACAATAAATCAAATACATAACCATCATGTTTAAAATCTTTATTTGTTATAAATAAATACATACCACTTATATAATAATCATTGTCAGATAATTGAATATCTTGATGTTTAATATATACAATACTATGAAAATCATCAGGCAATAATATTTTCTCACTATATTCCAATGTTGTAGGTTTTAATTGGTGGTCAACAAGTGTGGCAACAAGCCTATAACCATGATTAATTGCATCATACACGACTTGATCAATAATCTCATCGCCAGGTTCTTCGTCTGCTTTACTAAGAGCAGATAAACGTAGTTCTTCAAAATTCATCTAATCACCCCTTTGAAGAGTGTCAATTAATTCTTGTTTGTTCAATGTAGAATAACCGGTTAATCCTAGACCTTTCGCCATCTCACGTAACTCCTTCACAGTCATACTATTTAAATCAACAATATCATCGCCTAATTTATCATCAACATTACCTTCATGTATATATTCTATAGTAACATCTTCATTTGGCTCATCATTCGTTCCAATTGGTTTAACAAATTTAGGAGTTGTTGGTTCTAATATATCAATTATTCTATCCAATCTTTTTATGATTTGATAAAAGTATTTATCATCACGAGTTATAGGGTTTTCTACTGTTTGTAACCACTCTAAGTGTTTGTTCATATTATACCTCCTTGCTTTAAAAAAGTGGGTGGATAAACCACCCACCATATTTTACATCTATGGAGCTACTGGATCAATACCTTTACTACCTATAATACCTCTCCAATCACTTGCACCTAGAGAATACCTCATATACCCTCTATATTTAGCAACAAATGTATCAAAATCTTCTTCCCACTTAAACTCTGGTTTGATTCTCCAGAAGAAATTTAATTCATGTTGTGTACTATCTTGCAAGAACCACATAGTATCGCTACCTACACCAGCATCAGCTAAATAATCTAATACAACTATCTTAATACCACTTTCCATTAAGTATTTATTAGTATCATTTAACTCAGTACCTGGTAGCAATGTAGAGTGTAACAATCTCTTAGCAGTATCTTCAAGAGCAGGTGGTATAATTAATCTATCAGGCTTCATAGATACAAGGTTACCAGCTTCATCTTTAGTTTCCTTCATAAGTTGAATTGCTTGTTTTAAAGTAGCTTCACTTAATGCACCTTCAATTAAATTAGAGCAAGTATCAGAGCTATCAAGTAATGGATGATCTGTTGCAAATAACGCTTTACCATCATATATAAGAGAAGTAAAACCATCAACTAAAAACTTAGCAGCATCCTTTTCAATCTTTTGCCTACCAGATCTAGCCATAGCTTTAGGGAACTTGTTAATTTGTCTATACTGCTCATCATCATACAATTCCCTTTCAATCATAAAACCTTGTGTAAACGCTTTGTGTACATAAGTCCTTTCAAGACCAGGAGAAAGAGTTTTGTAATCTACTGTATCGAGATTATGTTCTCTTTCCTTCCAATCACCAAATGCACCCATACCCCAATCAGTTTCTTTCGCCTTCTTAGATTTATGCATGTTGTATACATTAGTATACTGAGTTGGAAGTTCATTTAAATATTCAAAGAATATTTTTCTTAACCCAGGTTCTAACAACTGACCAAAGTTGTCAGATATATGAGTGTTATCTTCAGTTGGATCAACAGGAGTGTTGACACCATGTAAACTTAAATTTAATTGAAAATCGTAAATAACATCCTTATTTACCATGTACTCACCTCACATTATTTAGACATCCACTTTGCATACTCCTCATCAGTTAACCCCATATTGGATGCCACTCGTTTTTGAGCTGGAGTTAATTGAACAGCAGTAGGAGTAGATTCAGTATCTTTCTTATCAATAAGGGTTTTAGTTTGTTCTTTATTTTGTTGCAACTCAGCTAATATTTGTTTTTTAGCTTCTGCAACCGCTTCTTGTTTTATCTTCTCAACATCCATATTATCATCTTCCCTCAACGCTTTATAGACAAACTCTAAATCGGTAACACCTCGTTTTTCAGCTTCTTGTAACACTTTAACCTCATCAAAGTCATCATACTTTGTTTTCAACATGTTGATTTCATATTCCAATTCCTGTTGTGCCATCTTCGTTTCTAACTCTTGAATCTTTTGCATTGCAGGAGTTAATTGCTCTGTAACATCCGCAATATTTGGATCTGCAACATTTTCTTGTAAGTTATATAATAAGTGCGGATTATCACGCAAATAGTTATATAACTCAACAGCGTCTGCCATTTCCTCACGTTGCCTTGCAAGTTCCTGTGTTTTACGAGTATAATCAGATTGTCTTAAATAACCTTGTTTAAACTCCTGAATTTCATCAAGTGTATACTTTTCGCCACCTAATTCAATTTCATTTACAATTGGTTCAGAGGTTGAAGCATTGACATCTTGTGTTTCTTCAGAAGATTCAGACTGTGATGTACTATCAGTCTGTACATTGACATTTTCTTCAAGTTGTTCTGTTGTTTCTTGAATACCATCAACAGAATCTTGATTTTTTAAACTATCCATTTTCATTCCTCCTATGCAAGTCCTTATTTAAGGTTGTTTGCAATTATTTCTTTTAACTCTGGTTTTAACTCTAATAACTGCATTAATTCTTCATCAGATAATTCATCAATCATTTGAATAAGTTCAGTTGGTAATTCTAAATCAACAGGTAAAGCTTCATCTATTGCACCTTCAGCTTCATCTATTGCACCTTCAGATTCATCCAAAGGCACTTCTTCATCAAGAGACATGCCTTCGTCAATAGGGACAGATTGTCCAGTTTCATCTGGGTTCTGTTCACCCATTATTGCAGAAAGTATCTCTTGTTTAGCTTCTTCTATAGCTTGAATTTTCATTTCTTCTTTTTTATTTAATTCTTCATTTTTTTCATGATATGAGAATAGTTTTTTTACATCATTTTGTGTCTTCTCAACAACAGTAGTCAAATCGCCAATAACAGTTGCAATATCATTAACTTGTTGTTCAACATTTTGATTCACCATTTCTATTTGTTGAGCTAATTGTTGCTGAACCATTTGATTTTCTTGCATCATTTCTTCATTTATATTATTCTTTTCAGCAATTTCCTCAAATCTTTTTAACACACGTTCTTTATCAGATATATCAACAAACTCTAAAACACTTTCTCTATCAACCACAGGTAACCCATCTTCAGCAGTAGTCTGCCCAAGCCTTATCATTAAATCTAACATTGCAGATTTATTTGTAGGCATTGTACTACCAGCTGTTATTTTTATATCAAAATCATATTGTAAATCATCTTCTGTTATTTGTTGAAAATCATAATTTCCTCTATCGTCAGATACACGTACCCACCTATCTAATTTCCAATATTGTTGCATACGATTGTACCACATAGTAGCTAATTTAGATAAACCCTGCTCCATAAGTTTAACTTTGATTCTAATACGTGCTTGACCAGCTTCTTGTAACGCCATAATAGCATTACCAGCTTGTATACCAACAGGTCGTCTACCTTGGGTAACATCATGTACACCTGAAATAATCTCCATATCACGCTTTAACTCTTCAATTTTATCGCTAACATATTGTGGCATTTGTGGAGGAGCTTCCCTTCTTATTTCACTGCCAGGATTCTTCCTAATTACTAATCCAGGACGGTTGGTAAGTTTGCCATAACCTATACCAGCATTTTTATCAATCACCCATGGCATATTAGCTGTAAGCCTTGCATTGTCTATAATTTGATTTGACAAATCATTTAAGTATTTCTGTGGGGATAATAATTGTTTAGGTTCACCTTCTCCCCAAAATTTAAACGGTATATCATAATCTTTAATAAGTATAAATGGAAATTTACCATCTTGATATGGATTTTCTTTATCATCCAATAGTAAATTTAGCTCAGGAGCGATAGTAAGAACCCTACCACGTGGGTATTTTCGCTTTGTAACCTTATATTCCTTACCATCCTTGTCAGTTTCCTCATACTCAATAGTAGTGTAATCCCTACACCATATTTCAAGTACTAATACTTGGTTGTCAGTATTGGATATGTCAGTACCCCTATTAGCAACTAATTCTGAGTATTTTATGTTGCCACCTTCTAATAAATTAGACTTTTTAGGGAATAATCGTTTTAATATATTTACATGCTTATAAGTAGCATATATTAAGTATTCAGCATCTTCTACACACGTAGCAAGAGGGTCAGGATATAAATTAAATGGATTGACTTCTATTGCACGTACTTCACCACCATAAGAACTTTTAGCGTTACCATCCCAAGGTAAGAAAAATACACTTGTCCCAAGTACCAAAGTAGTAAGTATTTGTCTTGGTATTTTTTCATCCATATTTTCCCTATCAAATTCATAATCTAAAGCCATCTGTACTTTATCTTTTTTATCAGCACCTTCTTCACTTCTAGCCATAGCAATAAATCTAGGGTTATTATCTACCATGACTGGTCTTATAGTTTCAATAGTACTAAAAATAAAGTTAGACACATGATCGCTTTTATATTCAGGTTTAGAAGTATTATTAAAATAATCACCATTATAAGCTTCCCAATAATCATGCCACTCTTTAGTTTCCTTAGCTTTGTGTACCATAGCTTCTTTAAACTTTACATGCCAATAATTAACTATATTTGCTTCCTCTACACTTATTTTCAATTGTTTATCAGATTTAGACTGTAATTTAACTTTATCTAAGTTATTCATATTTCACCCCTTTCGGCTACTCTGCAATTTCATGTGTTATATCTTCCCCTTCAAATAATGGATCAATTATCTCAGGAGCATTGCGAATCCTGCGTCTACCACATCTTTCGTCTGGCACTTCTGGAGCATAGTTCTCGCCTTTACCCTCTAATAACAATTGAAGGAGAATCCCAAGAGCCATTACTGTATCATCATGACACCCTTGTTGTGCATCAGTAGTCCCATTGTCATTAATGACATAAGTAAAACATTCACTAATCACCAAATCAGAATAAATACCTAAATATAATTCACGTATAAACTCTGCTAATTTATCTATCATTAAAGGTTTTGTTTTAACATTTGTATTCCAACCCATTTTACTTGTTATTTGATCAGTAATCCTATCATAAGTTTTTTGAAAATATATATTCCAATATTCTCTATCTTGTAATCGTTTTAACGTAGTTAATCCATGATTATTATTCTCAATACCTAAGTAAGCATAATTATAAAATACACCGAGCTTGTACAATTCATCACCAAACAAATCAGGATCAATATGACCATGCCACATAGCAACAATATTAAACTTGCTATCACCAACTAATCCGCACGAGTAATCTCCATGAGCCAATCCTTCTGCAACGTCAGCACCAACAGAATAAAACTCTCCTTTTTTAGGATAATCCCATATTTCAACATATCCTTTAGGATCTTCAACAAACTTAACACTTCTACCATGTTCAACTAAATAACCACGTACTCCAGGTTTAACAAGTTTTTCGTATTTCTTTAATGCAGTAGTACTAAATTTAGGTCTACCAGAAGCTATAAATGCTTCTTCTGGAGTAGAAGGATATTCTTGATGAAATATATCCAAATCACCATTACACTTATTTGCAATAGTGTATTTACGCCAATTTAATTGTTCATACGTTAAGCCAAATTTTTCTTTAAGTAAGTACTCATCTGTGTGAATAATATTACCATTAGCATCTTCACTAACCATATTAACTTCGTCAATAAACTGTTGTCTTTCACCATCGGTAGTGAAGGGTTTTGAATAAGTCGGATCAGTAAACCAAGGTAAAAATATAGGAATAAAATCATTTTCTCCACGTACAGCTTGCATCCACATTCTATGAAAATAATCCCCAACACCATTTGCAGTACTTTCAATAACAATTAAACTCTCAGGAGTGTCAGGTACAGATTGTAATAATGCAGTCATAGAACGTTCAGGATCTGGGAAGAAAGCAAGTTCTGATATGTGTAAATTATGTATAGTAGGACTTCTACCTGTTTCAGCAGTACCCGCAGTAGCAACAGTTATCCTGCTTCTCAACCCTGGGTTCTTTTTCTTTTCAATTTCATCATTAGTAGGGTTTTCAAATACCAATGCCTTCTCATTAGAGTATTTTTTCATAGGTCTTATTGCATCAGGCAATTCTTCATAAAACAATTTTGACATATTGAATAAGTGTTGTGTAGCTTTATCTTCATGTGCTATAATCAAACTATTTACAAACTTATTAGTTGAGGTGTTAGCAAATATTCGAGCTTCTGTATACGTACTTAAACCCATTTGTCTAGCTTTTAATACTATAAAGCGTTTTAATTTACCTTCACGTTCGCACTCTGTAATCTTCTCATCAAATATTTGTTGTGCAGAATTTAATTCAAGCGGAATAAGTTGACTATGTTTGTCTCTAATGTATAAAAAATTCTCTATATACCAACGCTTATCATTTTTTATTTTTTTAAAAAATAATTGTTGTTTTAATTGTAATTTTGCTTGTTCTTGTTCAGTTAAAGTTGACATATAACACCTCATTTATTTATGGCGGATTGTATAGGATTTGAACCTATGACACATCGGTTAACAGCCGATTGCTCTACCCAACTGAGCTAACAACCCCAGCTTAGAAGGAGTAGGAAGCCCAGTTAGCTTATTATAGGCTTCCCAGGTCATTTAAACAGGAAGAATATTTATTATCCTTACACCCCATATTATACCATATAATATCAAATTTGTCAAGGAAAATCTTGCCTAATCATCTAAAACTTCATACTCATCTTGTAACAATTCTATTACCAAATCATCAGGAATACTTGCATCAACTAAATCACGCATTTGTTTTTCATAAGTATATACTTCTTTTTTAACTTCCATTTTTTGTACTGATTTGTGTCCTGTTCTATCGAGTATATCTTTACTTGCTTGATAGCGTATACCGTCAATTGGGCTTTCCATAAGTTCCGCCATAGTTTCAATAGCTTTGCCACGTAATGCTTTTAAATTTGCTTCTACAACCTCATGCTCATCTTTTTGAAATTCAGTTATTATACGCTTAACCTCTGGTTTACGCAACCAATTGTGTATTGTGTTTACATGTACTCCAAGTAAACTTGCAAGTTCTGCATTTTTGTAACGACCTGTTAAGTACAAATGAATGAACCTTTGTTGTTTTGCAGGTAAATCAAGAATACCATATACATCCTCTTCAGCTTCTTCTGTATGCATTATTTCATTTTTGTCTTCTGGCATATAATCACCTACCTATACAACTTGTCATACATAATATCGTCTATGC
>NZ_DATHXO010000035.1:0-4020 GCF_035459645.1 Schnuerera sp. | reverse complement strand
ATAATATATGAGCTTTAGCAACTTGCTCATAATGCTAAAGCTCATATATAATAATGATTATTTCAAGTGATTAATTAAATTTTGGATATCTTTAGGCATAGGTGCTTTTAATTCTATATCTTTTTTGCTTCTAGGAAGTTTAACTTTTAGATAATAAGAGTGTAAAGCTTGTCTATCGATATATTCACTAGGCTTGTAGTATAAAGTATCTCCAATAATTGGATGTCCTAAATAGTTTAAATGTACCCTTATTTGATGACTTCTGCCAGTTAATATTTGTACATCCAAAAGGCTAGAATTTCTATATCTTTCTATTACTTTATATTTTGTTATTGCTTTTTTCCCATTTTGGGTTACAAGCTTTCTAATGCTTCTTTCTTCTTCTCTTCCTATAGGTAAATCTATAGTATCCTGGTCTTTTTTTACAATCCCTGCTACTACAACCATATATTTCTTCACTACTTCATTATTTTCAAATTGTAATGCCATTTGTTGATGGGCAAAGGAAGATTTAGCTACTAATAGTATTCCAGATGTATCCATATCCAATCTATTTACAAACCTTATCTTTCTATTTATTCCTTTTGTTTTAAAATAATGACTTATGCCATTGGATATCGTATGGTTTTGATGGCTTTTAGTTTGATGTACTACCATATAGGGTTGTTTATTTAAAACCAACAAATCCATATCTTCAAAGATAATATCTAAGGGAATAGGTTCCGGTAAAGTATTTTCAATTTCATCTTCTATTTTTAAAGATACAATATCCCCTGGTCCTACTAATGTATTTTTTCTTTTTGATTCTCCGTTAATAAATATATTTTTAGACCTATATAGCCTTCTAAATAGTCTTCCTGAAATTTCTTTTTTAGATAAGAATTTTTCTAAAGTTTCTCCATTTTCATCAACAATAAATACGATTACATTTTCACTGTCATTCAATAAATTCATCTTTCCCTCCAAATTTTAGTACTTTTGTTGTATAATATAGCTACAGTTTATTATACCAATAATATAATAAATTCAAATGACATACAAGTTTGGAGGGAAAATTTTGAATCCTACTAAGAAAAAAAGGATTATAAATGTTATTTCTAACAATAATCCAACCTCAAAAAAAACTTTTAATTTGTTAATCAAAAAATTGAAGGAAAAAAACTTTGTAGTACCAGAAAAATACGATAGCCAGGCTGAGCTAAATATCTGTATTGGTGGAGATGGCGCTTTTCTAAGAACGGTGCACAAATATAATTTCCCTAATGTACCTTTTGTTGGAATTAACACTGGACACTTAGGTTTTTTTCAGGAAATACTACCAGAGCATATTGATGAGTTCATTGATAAGTACATTAATAAGGATTATACAGTTGAAGAAATCTATTTGGTAAAGGCTAATATATGTACTCACACAAATTGCTTTGAATTATTTGGTTTAAATGAAATAGTCATTAAAGGTATTCAATCTAAAGTAGTCCATCTAGAAATATTTATTGACGGAAATCATTTAGAGAAGTTCTGTGGAGATGGAATAATTATATCTACCCCTGTTGGAAGTACCGCTTATAATTTTTCTACTGGTGGTGGTATAATATATCCTTCATTAAAGACTTTACAAATTACTCCTCTATCACCTATAAGCTCCAGGGCTTATCGCTCTTTACCAAATAGTGCTATTATACCGGGAGATATTCCCATTACCATTAAACCTGAATATCGTTATGAAAACTCTATTTTAATCGTCGTTGACGGTTTTGAAATTAGGTATGATGATATAACAGAAATAGATTTTATAATTCCTAAAAAGACTATATATAAATTAAACTTCGACAAAAATATGTATTGGAACAATTTGAAAAGTAAATTCTTGTAAAATTTTAAAAAAGGACAGATATCTGGAGACCAGTGAAAAAGAGCTTAATTTGTCATTCTGAGTATTAACGAAGAATCTATAAATGACACAAATGCAAGATCCTTTATTTCCCATTCAGGATGACAATCTGACTTTTTCAAGTAGTCTCTAGAGCTGCCCTTTAGTTGTTTTCTATATAATCTTATTATTTTATAGTATTTAGTGCTTCTATCATTATATTCCTAGCTATTGGTGCTGCTGTTTGACCGCCAGTAGTACCATCCTCTTCTAAAGCCACTGCCACTGCAATTTTAGGATTATCAGCAGGTGCAAAGCCTATAAACCAAGCATGAGCTTTACCTGAAGTGTTTTCTGCGGTACCAGTTTTACCTGCTACCCTAATGTTTTTAATGCTTGCATTTTTTGATGTTCCCCTCTTCACACCCTCAACCATCATGTTTTTTACTTCATTTGCTGTAAATATATCTGCGCCTCTAGATATAATTTGAGGCTGATTATTCTTTATCACCTTTCCTTCTGGTGATATAATTTCTTTAACTAATACAGGTCTTACAATATCCCCTTTATTAGCAATACCAGAGGCTATCAACGCCATATTTAAAGGTGTCATCAAAATCTTGCCTTGACCAATGCTTGAAGCTGCAATGTCTGTTTTACCTATATTTTCCTTATAGGGAAAAGTAGATTTTGCTACTGGTATATCAAAAGGAATTTTTTTATTCACCATGAACCTATCAGCAACTTCTCCTAATTTATCCTTTCCAATTAACACACCTTTTTCAGCAAAATAAGTGTTGCAAGATTTGACTAATGCATCTTCTAAATTCAATTTACCATGTGCTTTTCCATTATAATCCTTTAACTCATAACCATCAATTATTGTACTGCCAGTGCATTCATATTCTCTATCTAAATCTGTTGTTTCTATAGCTGCAATAGTAGTTATAACCTTAAATGTGGAGCCAGGAGTATATAATCCAGAAGTAGCTCTATTCAATAATGGGCTATTTTCATCTTCAACAATATTATTCCAGTTTTCTTTAAGAGTTGAAGGATTAAAATCCGGCAAACTTACCATAGCATATACTTCCCCCGTAATAGGGTTCATAGCTACTATCGATCCTTTTTTCCCATTTAGAAGTTTCCTACTATATTCTTGAAGATGATGGTCTATAGTAAGCTTTAAAGTATTCCCTTCCGTATTTGGAATTACAATGTTTTTCAACTCATTTAAAGTAGTAGAGTCACTAACGTTTAATAACGCATTATTATATTCTAATTCTAATCCTGCTTTCCCATATTCTCTATAACTATAGCCAATAATATGACTATATAAATTTCCATGATTATAAAATCTTTTATAAGATTCTCCATCCTTTTCGCTATAAGCTAGTATTTTCCCATTTCTTTCTATAATAGATCCCCTTAGAATTTTTTCTTCATTTATCCATAACCTTTTATTATAACTATTCATTTTTACAGATTCAGCCTTGAAAATTTGAAAATAGCTTAAATATACTACTAAACTAATAAACAAAATACAAATTCCAGTTAGTACTGTAATTATCCTTTTAAGTTCTTTGTCCATCTTTATCCTCCTCTAAATCCAATTCTTCTGATGCTACTTGAAGAATTCCTAAAGCTATAAAGCTCGATAGCATAGAACTGCCCCCATAACTTACAAAGGGAATGGTAATACCTGTTAAAGGAATCATTTTTAGAACTCCACCGAATATTATAAAAGATTGGATTCCAAATAATATGCTTATGCCTAAAGCAACTATTCTAAAAAACTTGTTCTGTTGGTTAATTGCAATTTTGAACCCTCTATAAACCAATATTAAAAATAACATTATAATCCCAATCCCAGTGAATATTCCCATTTCTTCACATATGGCAGAAAAAATAAAATCTGTATGAACCTCTGGAATAAAATCTGGATGTCCTAAACCAATTCCAGTTCCAAAGAAGCCGCCCTCAGCAATAGCAAATAAAGATTGGGTTATTTGATATCCTTTATTATCAATAAATTTCCATGGATTTAGCCAAGTTTCAAATCTAACTTTTACATGAGGAAAGATAAAATATCCTATTAACCCAGATACTACAAAAATTATGAGATTATATAATACTAATCTTCTATCTTC
>NZ_DATHXO010000034.1:0-3781 GCF_035459645.1 Schnuerera sp. | reverse complement strand
TGGAGGAGAAGGAGAAGTTACAGAAATAATCGCTAGTAAAGATATGTCCATAGTAGGGAAACCATTATACCAATTGGGATTACCAAAGGGTATTATTATTGGGGCTATTGTTCATAAAGGAGAAGTAATAATTCCTAATGGGAATAGCATAATCAATGAGAACGATAGAATAATTGTATTTTCATTAACATCCCATATGCCAGCCTTTAATAAGATGATAAAGTCAAATAAGGGAGGTATTTTAAATGGTTTATGGGTCGGTAATTAAAGTATTAGGCAATTTACTTTTAATAGAAGCTGCATTAATGATACCTCCTTTATTAGTTTCCTTATATTATAATGGGGCAGATAAGTTGGCGTTTATAACGAGCATTATTTTAACTAGTATGATGGGTTTTATAATGAGTAAAAGCTTTGAATTTAGTAAAAGTATTAAAGCTAGGGAAGGTCTTACCATAGTAGCTTTTGGTTGGATCTTTGCATCTTTTTTTGGTTCTTTGCCTTTTATATTTTCTGGCAGTATTCCATCATGGATAGATGCTTTTTTTGAAACAGTATCAGGTTTTACAACTACAGGTGCAACGATTATTGATAATGTGGAGGTACTTCCAAAAGGTATTTTATTTTGGAGATCTTTCACCCATTGGATTGGTGGTATGGGCATATTAGTATTTACTATTGCAATTCTACCAACTTTAGGGGTGGGAGGTTTTCAAATTTTTAAAGTAGAATCTCCCGGTCCCAGGCCAGATAGAATTGCACCTAGGATTAAAGATACTGCTAAAATATTGTATACAACTTATATTGTTATTACTATTGTGCAAGTAATTATGTTGTTGTTAGGCAGAATGTCTTTTTATGATGCAATGGTTCATACCTTCGGAACAGTAGGGACAGGGGGATTTTCTGTTAATAATGCAAGTGTTGGAGCTTACAATAGTACTTATATACATTTGGTAATAGGTACTTTTATGATATTATCTGGTATAAATTTTTCCTTGTATTATTCTCTTTTCAAAGGGAAGTGGAAAGAGATTATAAAAAATGAAGAGTTAAAACTATATCTGGGTATAATACTTACAGCTGTTTTATTAATTACTCTAAACATAAATAAAGATATATATCATAATTTTTGGTTATCTTTAAGAGATGCTTATTTTCAAGTAGGTTCTATTATAACTACAACAGGTTATGCCACAGTGGATTTCGATAAATGGCCTACCTTTAGTAAGACAATTCTTTTTTCTCTTATGTTTGTTGGAGGATGTGCTGGTTCCACTGGTGGAGGTATGAAGAATATTAGGATTTTAGTTTTATTAAAATTAGTAAAAAGAGAGATATCTAAGATTTTTCATCCTAGGGCGGTTATACCTATTAAAATTGGAGATAGGGTTCTTCCTAATGAAGTAGTTGCAGGTATTACAAGCTTTTTCATGTTATATATTTTGATTTTTATATTAGGAACTATTTTTATATCCTTAGAAGGTATTGATTTTGAAAGTTCCGCTGGAGCAGTAGCAGCAACCTTAGGGAATATTGGACCAGGGTTAGGTTTGGTTGGGCCATCGAGAACCTACAGTCAATTTAGCTATGCTTCCAAGCTATTGTTATCTTTATTTATGTTGATGGGAAGATTAGAATTATTTACTATAATAGCATTATTTGCTCCAAGTGTATGGAAAAATGAAATTTTATCAAAAAAATAGATGATTATGAAAAACGTATGGAGGGATAAAATGAAGTTAGTTTCTTGGAATGTAAACGGGCTTAGAGCCTGTGTTAGAAAAGGTTTTTTAGATTATTTTGAAGAAGTGGATGCAGATATATTCTGTGTTCAAGAAACTAAATTACAAGAAGGACAAATTGACTTGAATTTACCAAAGCATCATCAATACTGGAATTATGCTGAGAAAAAAGGATATTCAGGTACGGCTATATTTACTAAGGACAAGCCTTTAGATGTAAAGTACGGTCTAGGAATAGAAGAACATGATAATGAAGGAAGAGTTATAACTTTAGAGTTTAAAGATTTCTATCTAGTAAATGTATATACTCCTAATTCTCAAAGGGAATTGGCGAGACTTGATTATAGGATGGTTTGGGAAGGTGAATTTAGAAATTATTTAAAAGAATTAGATTCTATTAAACCTGTAATACTATGCGGAGATTTAAATGTAGCTCATAAGGAAATAGATTTAAAAAATCCATCTACCAATAGGAGAAATGCAGGCTTTACTGATGAAGAACGAGAAAAGATGACAGAGTTATTAGGAACAGGATTTATAGATACATTTAGATATTTTTATCCAGATAAAGAAGAAGCTTATAGCTGGTGGTCTTATATGAGAAAGTCTAGAGATAGGAATGTAGGCTGGAGAATCGATTATTTTATAGTATCAGAAAGGTTTAAAGATAGATTAAAGGATGCCCAAATCCATTCGGAAGTAATGGGGAGTGATCATTGCCCGGTAATGCTGGAGATAGAATAAGGAACGATTTTTATCGTTTCTTATTTTATTTATATATGTATCCATTACTTTAGCTATAATTTAATATTATAAAATTTGTTACATTTATTTATTATTACTTTTTTAAACTCATCTTGTCCTAAAATTTCACAAAAAGATATGGCTTTATTTAATGAGTCTATATATTCCTCATGTTTTAGATTATATTCAGCAATTCCTTTTCCATAATATAAAATATGTAATCCAGAATATTCTCTTTTATTTAGACAGTGTTCAATACCTAAATTTGAAAATTTTAAAGCTTTATCATATTGTTTAGTTATTGAATATATGCCAGATAAATTATGACAAAGTTTTGGATAGATTTTATCATTAGAATTAACCATATCTATGCAGAATTCTAACATTTCTATTGCTTCTTCTTTAGGCTTTAGTTTTCTTAATAATAAAGCTATATTCATTAGAATCCTTATTTCAGTAGAACTGTAAAAAAAAGATTGATAATTAGGGAGGGAGAAATTATGAGTAGTTATACAAATGGCTTCTATTAGTGTTTCCAGAGATTTAGTGGGATTGTTTTCTTTTTTGCTAAGTATAACTGCTTTGATAAGCAACATCAATTGTCTAATAATTTTTTCGAAATATTGATTTTTTATAGATAGTAACAAATTATCAAAATCCTCATATTCCTTTTTCAGAGTATAGTATTCACCTCTATCCAATTTAGCTTCCATTCTATTTTTTATATCATCAAAAGCTTGGAAATCTTCAAGTCTGTATTTAAGTAACAGTTGATTTAGGTCTATTTTTAAAACTGCTGATAAATCGTCAAGAATTTTATGGCTTGGGACATATTTTCCGGTCTCAATTTTTCTAATAGTTTCAACGCTTACAAGGGATAATTCAGAAAGTTGCTCTCTAGTAAGATTATGAGTTCTTCGAATAGAGGTTATTTTTTCACCAAAACCTTCTAGATTATAATACATAAAAATCACCTTATTTAAATATAATAGATAGAATTTTAGTACTATTATAGCAATTTATCATAGAAACTACTAATTGTCAACACCATTATAATTGTATTGATATTTACATATTTACCATATATTATAAAGGTAAAGGGGAAGTAGTATAAAGGGGATGAGAATTTTGATAAAGAAGTTTATAGTTGTTTTAGGATTTATTTTAGCATTAACTTTTATGCAAAATGTTAAGTCTAAAAGTAATTATTTAGTAGAAGATGATGAGATGATAGAGTGGCATTCATATGAGCCAGAAGAGGTAATATAAATTTTGCTGTGGAAGTTTTTATT